>NZ_CAWQMW010000132.1:0-37801 GCF_963895965.1 Xenorhabdus sp. PB30.3
GATTCTACTTTTTGAAAGTATTTTATTCAATATTTGTATCGTGGCTATTTACAATTTAAATATACAACTATTTGTAAATAGCCACGTTTAAAAATTACTTCTAGTTAAGTGTTTAGTTTGGAATCTAATCGTGAACAACCTGATCCTCTTGGCTATATGTAAAAGTAGCCTCTTTCGTATAATCGGAAGGCAATTCTATTTTTATAATTGGTATTATTTTTCCTGTATCTTTATAGAAGTCTTTTTGATCATACTGGGCACCTTTTAATCCTTTTGAAAGATAAAAAAAGGCTTCAATAGGTAATTCATAAGGAATATGTTGAGGCCAAGTTGCTAAAATAAATTCATTATTTGTCTTGAATGAAAGTTGCAAGCGAGCTTGAACTCCTTGTATGAATGCATCTGCCGGATTTCTTCCTGGCTTCATGCGAACGTCAAAGCCACACTGGTATGTTTTATCACTAAGACCACTATGATAATGTTCTATCCATTGTTTTGCTGTAGTAATTCCTTGTGATTGGCAGGGTTTACTTTGTGGGGAATCGCGAAATTGTCCACAGCCTTTTCCAGTTCTATCAAAAGAGTCAGCATCTGTGGGGAAATAGCAAAGAACTTCAGGTTTAGTCTTACCAAGAAGTTTGAGGTATGGAGAAAAAATAAAACCATTTTGATAATCTGCATCTAATGTAAAAAGCTTAGAATCTGTTCTTAAATAAGAGAATGAAACTCCTCCTGATTGTCTTGAGTGAGGGCTTGGATCCCATGCGCGATATTGATCTGAATGTTTTGTTCCTCTTAATATTATACCAGAGCATAAAAATGCCGGTAGGTCTTTACCCCCACAATCCTTTCTGGAGTCATTATATCTTTGGGTTAATTTTTCCGCTATATCTTGATCTGATTTATATTGTTCTGAATTAACTTCAGCGAAAGATATTTGTAATCCTAATAAAAACGATACAATGAAAATTATTATCTTATTCATGGATTTTCCTCAATTAAATTTTAATGTTTTAGAAGAGGTGGAGGTTATAAGTTCACTTTTTTATTTTGTTGTTTCAAATATCTTTTTTTTATCGGTTGATAATTTATTTTTATTGGTTTTTTTATAAATTCAGAGAGTTGTAAAAAGGAGGGGTGGTTAGAATATAATTATATGAAAGCATATAAACTAGAGAGTTAAATTTCATTGTTTTTTTCTTTTTGGTTGATTAGTCTTGAAATAGATAATTTAATATTGATTTAACTTTAAATAAAAACAATTTCTGAAATTAGAAATAACTTAGTTATAAAAGAGAAAACAAAATGAATAATAGAATTAAAATAATACATGGTGATATTACCAAAATTGCTGTTGAAGCTATTGTCAACGCGGCGAATAGCTCTTTGCTAGGTGGTGGAGGCGTTGATGGTGCTATTCATCGGGCTGGTGGAAAGGCCATTCTGGAAGAGTGCATGCAAATTAGGGCAAAGCAGGGTGGCTGTGATATTGGCGAAGCGGTTATCACCGGAGCCGGGAATTTGCCGGCGAAGTATGTGATCCATACAGTCGGCCCTTGCTGGAACGGAGGGAGCGGTAATGAACCTGAATTATTGAGAAAGGCCTATGTAAGCTGCTTTGATCTTATTGAGCAATACAATATTGAGACAGTTTCCTTCCCTAATATCAGCACAGGTATTTACCGTTTTCCCAAAAATCTGGCAGCAGAAATTGCTTTGGAGGTGATTCACTCCCGTTTGTTTTACAATCAAAATATCTTACAGGTGAATCTTATCTGTTTTGATGATGAAAACTATGACATTTATCGTTCTTTAAATTAGGCAGTTACCTGCTTCAAATTGTTATTTGAATCACAAAGTATTTTTAGCCAGAGGAAATTATCATAGCTGGCTTGCTATCATGCTCCAAATCAGCAGAAAAACAGGCTTTTCCGATCTTGATTCGTTCATTAATTATCGTGTCTAATACATGGTTCTTATTGCGCAAATCACGAGATGAAATCACTCTGAATTTGCGCAAACTAACCTCCGGTTATACACAATGGATTTCAAGATGCGTCGCGGCGGCAAGGGAGTAAATCCCCGGGAGCATAGATAACTATGTGACTGGGGTGAACGAGCGTAGCCAACAAAGAGGCAACTTGAAAGACGAAGTGTATAGGTGTATTCACTTGAAAATACGTAAAAACGGCGGGATAAATCAAAGAATTGATGCTAAACGGAAATTAAGATAGTTTTTGTTTATATGGCATTAATGATTGCGGTTTGTATGCTGCGCTGCGAAAATTAGTTCTAGTTCACTAACGCTTTTATCCGACTTGGAGTAAAGAATGACCACTCGTAAAACCCTTGCTAATGCTATCCGCTTCTTGAGCATGGATGCTGTGCAGAAAGCAAAATCAGGGCATCCTGGTGCACCGATGGGAATGGCTGACATTGCTGAAGTTCTGTGGCGCGACTATCTGAACCATAACCCTGTCAATCCTCACTGGGCTGATCGTGACCGTTTTGTATTGTCCAATGGCCACGGTTCTATGCTGATTTACAGCTTGTTGCACCTGACTGGTTACGATGTTTCCATCGACGATCTGAAAAATTTCCGTCAACTGCATTCCAAAACCCCGGGTCACCCTGAATATGGCTATACAGCGGGTGTAGAAACAACAACCGGTCCACTGGGGCAGGGTATTGCCAATGCAGTTGGTTTCGCAATCGCAGAACGCACACTGGCAGCGCAGTTTAACCGTCCGGGCCACGATATCGTCGATCACCATACTTATGTATTCATGGGCGACGGTTGTATGATGGAAGGTATTTCCCATGAAGTTTGCTCTTTGGCGGGTACGCTGAAACTGGGCAAGCTGATTGCTTTCTATGATGACAACGGTATTTCTATTGATGGCGAAGTTGAAGGCTGGTTCACTGATGATACCGCTGCACGTTTTGAAGCATATGGCTGGCATGTTATCCGTGGTGTAGATGGCCATGACTCGGACGCAATTACAGCAGCAATCGAAGAAGCACGTAAAGAAACAGGCAAACCATCTCTGTTGATGTGCAAAACTGTCATTGGTTTTGGTTCGCCAAACAAAGCTGGTAAAGAAGAGTGTCACGGTGCGCCACTGGGAGATGCTGAAATCGAAGCAACCCGCAAAGCACTGGGCTGGGAATACCCTGCTTTTGAAATTCCTCAGGATATTTACGCTGGCTGGAATGCGAAAGAAGCCGGTAAAGCAAAAGAAAGTGCATGGGATGCAAAATTTGCAGCTTATGCTGAAGCTCATCCTGAACTGGCAGCAGAATTCAGCCGTCGTACCAGCGGTGAACTGCCAGAAAACTGGGAAGCAGAATCCAAGGCATTTATTGAAAATCTGCAACAGAATCCAGCTTCTATTGCCAGCCGTAAAGCGTCACAAAATGCTCTGGAAGCATTTGGTAAGGTTCTGCCTGAATTCATGGGTGGTTCTGCTGACCTGGCACCAAGTAACCTGACTATGTGGTCTGGCTCCAAGCCTCTGAACGAAGTTCAGGACGGTAACTACATTCATTACGGTGTTCGTGAATTCGGTATGTCGGCCATCATGAACGGTATCGCTCTGCATGGTGGTTTTGTGCCTTATGGTGCGACATTCCTGATGTTTGTTGAGTATGCCCGTAACGCAGTACGTATGGCTGCGCTGATGAAAATCCGTAGCATCTTTGTATATACCCATGACTCTATCGGTCTGGGTGAAGATGGCCCGACCCATCAGCCTGTTGAGCAGATTGCCAGCCTGCGTGTCACACCAAATATGAGCACATGGCGTCCATGTGATCAGGTGGAATCTGCGGTTGCATGGAAATATGCGATTGAGCGTAAGGATGGCCCGACTTCTCTGATCTTCTCCCGCCAGAATCTGGCACAGCAGGAACGTACCGCTGAGCAGCTGGCAAACATTGAGAAAGGTGCTTACATTCTGAAAGATTGCGCAGGTCAGCCTGAATTGATCCTGATCGCGACTGGCTCTGAAGTTGAACTGGCAGTGAAAGCAGCTGATCAACTGAGTGCAGAAGGCCGTAAAATCCGCGTTGTTTCCATGCCATCTACTGATGCATTTGACAAACAGGATGCAGCATATCGTGAAGCTGTACTTCCTGCCGCTGTTTCTGCGCGTGTTGCGGTTGAAGCAGGCATTGCTGATTACTGGTTCAAATATGTTGGTATCAACGGTGCTATCGTCGGTATGAACAGCTTTGGTGAATCAGCACCGGCTGACGCACTGTTCAAAGAATTTGGCTTTACGATTGAAAATGTCGTTGCGAAAGCGGCAGCACTGTTGAAATAACAATATATCTTCAATGGATTTCGGGTTGCTTCTAGGCGAAGCCTACAAAGAGGCAACTTGAAAGACGAAGGGTATTAAGCGCATCTGCATCAAACTTTGAGCCGATGCGCTCTTTTTTTGTTCAAAATACTTTTATTATGCTATTAACGATCCTTGCTATTAGCCCTTTTTTCTCGTAGTCTTCCCTTATAATTAGCTGAACCGTTTCAGTTATCGCATGCAAAATGTCTTGTCTGTCACAATCTGATTAATTTTATGATGAATCATCCGTACAATTTGCACCTGCTCAGTTATCCTAAGCCGTTGCGTGACAACAGAGAAATTCAGGGAGTAACATGACAATCAGGGTAGCGATTAACGGGTTTGGGAGAATAGGCCGCAGTATCCTGCGTGCGCTCTACGAATCCGGGCGTCGGGCTGAAATTGAAGTTATCGCCATCAATGAGCTGGCTGATGCAGAAGGTATCGCTCACTTATTGAAATATGATTCCAGCCATGGGCGTTTTGCATGGGATGTGCGCCTGAACAAGATAGGTTTGAATAATACAGTCTTGCATGTGGGAGATGACAGTATCCGGCTGTTTCATCAACCCGATATTTCCGATTTACCGTGGAAAGAACTGGGTATTGATATCGTACTCGATTGTACCGGTAAGTATGGTGAACGCGTTGATGGGGAAGCTCATCTTGCCAGTGGTGCTAAAAAAGTACTGTTTGCCCATCCGGGAGGAAACGATCTGGATGCGACTGTGGTATACGGTGTGAATCATGAACTGTTGTCTGCGGAAGATTGCATCGTTTCTAATGCATCCTGTACGACAAATTGCATTATCCCGATTATTAAAGTGTTGGATGATGCGTTCAATATTGAATCAGGAACGGTGACAACAATCCACGCATCGATGAATGATCAACCCGTGATTGATGCCTATCACAGTGACCTGCGTCGAACCCGGGCAGCCAGCCAGTCGATTATACCGGTCGATACCAAACTGGCCGCGGGGATCACTCGTATCTTCCCCAAATTCAGTAACCGGTTTGAAGCTATTTCTGTACGGGTTCCTACCATCAACGTCACAGCGATTGATTTGAGTGTTACAGTCAGCGCTGCCGTTAATGTCAGTGAGGTAAACCAACTACTGCAAAAATCAGCAGTGAGTTCGTTTCGTGGTATAGTGGATTTCACCGATTTGCCGTTGGTCTCAACGGATTTTAACCACGACCCTCACAGCGCCATCGTGGATGGCACACAAACAAGAGTGAGCGGAAGCCACCTGATTAAAACACTTGTTTGGTGTGATAATGAGTGGGGCTTTGCCAATCGTATGCTTGACACAACACTGGCAATGGCTTCTAAAGGTTTCAAATAAACGGGTTTCAAATAAATCGTCTGTTGTATCGATAATATTGTGTCGGATTTTGTGAGATCAGATGTTATTAAATTAAATATGATTGAACAAACGGCATACAGCAGGGGATTGAGTAATTTTATAGAGAATCAATGAGAGGATTCACCATGTCTGTAATTAAGATGACTGATTTAGATCTGGCGGGTAAACGAGTTCTGATCCGGGCTGATCTGAATGTGCCTGTAAAAGATGGCAAAGTTACCTCAGATGCACGTATTCGTGCGTCTTTGCCGACGATCGAGGCTGCGCTGAGTCAGGGAGCCAAAGTCATGGTTACTTCTCACCTGGGACGCCCAACTGAGGGAGAGTACAACGAAGAGTTTTCACTACAACCTGTCGTTGATTACCTGAAAGCAGCACTTTCTTCTCCTGTCCGTCTGGAAAAAAATTATCTGAATGGTGTTGACGTGGCGGAAGGCGAATTAGTTGTTCTGGAGAACGTTCGCTTTAACAAAGGTGAGAAAAAAGACGACGAAACATTATCAAAACAGTATGCCGCATTGTGTGATGTTTATGTCATGGATGCCTTTGGTACAGCCCACCGTGCTCAGGCTTCAACTCACGGCGTTGCTAAATTTGCGCCAATTGCGTGTGCAGGTCCATTGTTATCCGGTGAACTGGAAGCTTTGGGGAAAGCATTACATAACCCTGCTCGCCCAATGGTCGCGATTGTGGGTGGCTCTAAAGTTTCTACTAAACTGACTGTTCTTGATTCACTGTCCAAAATTGCTGATCAGCTTATCGTTGGTGGTGGAATTGCCAATACTTTTGTTGCTGCTGAAGGCCACAATGTTGGTCGCTCCCTGTACGAAGATGATTTGATCCCGGAAGCGAAAAAACTGCTGGAATGCTGTGATATTCCGGTACCTACGGATGTTCGTGTTGCGACAGAGTTTTCTGAAACAGCTGAAGCTACATTGAAATCAACCAGTGAAATTAAAGATGAAGAGCAGATCCTCGATTTGGGTGATGCTTCTGCTGAACGTCTGGCTGAAATCTTGCAAGGTGCAAAAACCATTCTCTGGAATGGCCCGGTTGGTGTATTTGAATTCCCGAATTTCCGCAAAGGAACCGAAATTATTGCCCGTGCGATTGCAGAGAGTGATGCTTTCTCAATTGCAGGTGGCGGTGATACTTTAGCGGCAATCGATCTTTTTGAGATTGCTGACAAAATCTCTTACATCTCTACAGGTGGTGGTGCTTTCCTTGAGTTTGTTGAAGGCAAAAAACTACCCGCCGTTGTGATGCTGGAAGAACGTGCTAACAGTAACTAAGTTGAGTAACTCGTTGTGATAGCAGGCAGTATTTACTGCCTGCTCAATGTCAATACAGGACCACGTAACATGTCTAAAATTTTTGATTTCGTAAAACCGGGTGTCATCACTGGTGATGATGTTCAAAAAGTCTTTGCCATCGCAAAAGAACATAATTTTGCTTTACCGGCAGTTAACTGTGTCGGTACTGATTCTATCAATGCTGTATTAGAAACAGCGGCAAAAGTACGTGCTCCGGTAATCATCCAGTTTTCCAATGGTGGTGCAGCATTTGTAGCAGGTAAAGGCCTGAAAGCTGAAGGTCAGCAGTCGGCGATTCTGGGCGCAATTTCTGGTGCTTATCATGTACATCAGATGGCAGAGCATTATGGTGTGCCGGTGATCCTGCATACTGACCACTGCGCACGCAAATTACTGCCGTGGATTGATGGTCTGTTAGACGCGGGTGAGAAACACTATGCTCAGACAGGCAAGCCTCTATTCTCTTCCCATATGATTGATCTGTCAGAAGAATCTCTGGAAGAAAATATCGAGATTTGCAGCCAGTATCTGGCGCGTATGGCGAAAATTGACATGACGCTGGAAATCGAATTGGGTTGTACTGGTGGTGAAGAAGATGGTGTTGATAACAGCCATCTGGATAGCTCCTCTTTATACACTCAGCCAGAAGATGTAGCTTATGCGTATGAAAAACTGAACGCGATTAGCCCACGTTTTACCATTGCGGCATCTTTCGGTAACGTTCACGGTGTGTACAAACCAGGTAACGTTAAACTGACTCCAAAAATTCTGCGTAATTCTCAGGACTATGTTTCAGAGAAATTCAACCTGCCACACAATAGTCTGGATTTTGTTTTCCACGGTGGTTCTGGCTCTACTGCAGAAGAGATTCAGGAAGCTGTCAGCTACGGCGTAGTTAAAATGAATATTGATACCGATACCCAATGGGCGACCTGGGAAGGTATTCTGAACTACTACAAGAAGAATGAAGGCTATCTGCAAGGTCAATTAGGTAACCCGGAAGGCGCGGATAAACCTAATAAGAAATTCTATGATCCGCGTGTGTGGTTGCGTGCTGGTCAGGTTTCAATGGAAGTTCGTCTGGAACAGGCTTTCAAAGAACTGAATGCGGTTGATGTGCTGTAATTTCCATACTGATTGGCATGGATTAAAGTCGCTTTAGTCGATTAACGTTTCTTAGTTCCCACCCGTTATTTTCATGATTAACGGGCGGGAATTTTTTTAATGAAACCGAATTAAATCAGTTAGGCTCTTGCGCCATCTTTCATAATACGGTTCAGCCATGGCACCATGAAAGCCATAACCACGGCAACAATGAGAGTGGCAATACCTATTTTACCGAATACGCCAGTATATATCGGTAGCGTTTGCAGAGGGTCGGTAACACCTTCCGGTGCCGCAGTAAATGTTGCTATATAGCTTCCCAATACTGATGCAGCAGCCTGAGATAAGAACCACATACCCAGAATAAACCCTGTCAGATAGCTGGGAACAAACGCAGCAACCATTGCCAGCCCTAATGCACTGATCATCAATTCCCCGATACTCTGGAACAGATAAACCAGTACGATAAACCACGGCGAAGTCATGCCATGTTCATCGGCGAACAGGCCGGAAGCTGCTGCTGTCAGAAAGCCAAGAGAACACAGGAACATACCGATGGTAAACTTCGTTGGCATAGAAAAATCTTTGCCTTTCGCTCCCAGACGGGTGTAAAGCACAGCCAGAATCGGGCTGGCGACGATGATCCAGAATGGGTTCAGAGCCTGAAAGCTGATAGGGTTAATATTAAAACCGAAGAGTTGGGTATTAACATTGTTGATGGCAAAGAAGTTGAGGGAAGTTGGCATTTGGTTGTACAGCATAAAGAACACAATAGCCTGAATCATCAGGATAAATGCCACAAACATCTTATTGCGGCCGACTTTATCCTGTTTGAATGCCTGCCAGAAGAAAATCACCACAACGATAGCTGAAATTGCCATAAGAACGAGATTAGCAATATCAATATTGTGCAATAGCCACGCACAGACCCCTACCATCACTGCTGAGCCGAGTAAAACTAAAAATAGGGTTATGTAGTTAAGAGGGGCATGGTCTGGCTCAGAGCCGATGTCATGTACCATACGGCGACAGGCGATGTAAACCAACAGAGCGATAATCAGACCGATACCACAGATATTATAGGTAACAGCATAGCCATATTTTTCAGCAATAACGGGAGCGAGAGAAAGAGAAACCAGAGAGCCAAGATTGATGGACATATAGAATAGTGTAAAAGCACCATCTAAACGTGGATCTTGTGGCTGGTAGCACTTAGCCAGCAGGCTTGCGGGGTTAGCTTTGAACAGACCATTACCAACCGCGACAGTTCCTAAAGCATAAAAAATCAGTTCTGGTTCCATAATGGAAAGGCCAATCAGAAAGTAGCCTATTGCCAGTATAATAGCACCCAGAATGATGGTTCGTTTTGTTCCCAGCAAGTGGTCTCCTACATAACCACCGATGGAAATCAAACCATAAACCAGCGCAGTAAATGCACCAAAGGTAATAAATGCCTGTGTTTCTGAAAAACCAAGCTGTTTAACGAAGTAAACAGCGAGAATGCCTTGAACGCCGTAGTAGCCAAATCTTTCCCATAATTCTACAAAAAAAATCATGAAAAAGGGCTTCGGTTGATCCCATAAACCGACTGGAGCGGTTTTATTCATAGTAATTGCCTCTGTTAGTTGTCATACCAATGGACAATACATCCAGAGTTTATACTGTTGTTAACATAAAAGTAACATAATGTATTGCACGGGTTGTGTTTTTGTTTAATTATTCAGAGTGATCGAAAGCGCGGGAGGTTAATATACTGGCATAATATCTTCTCAGTGGTTGATCACACTAATGCAAAAATTAATACCAGATTTGACAGAATATTCACTAAATTAATAGGAGAAATCACCTGTTAATGGTTTAAGTGTTCGTAAATAAAGCGATTTGATGTTTGTTTGCTCTTTATTCTCCATGCTTATTGATAAAGTAACTACTTAAAAGGTGTATGCAGAAAGTTTTGAACACTAATATCAATATATTAAGTTTATGTTATGTATTTGGTTTTTTTGTTTGTTTCTGCATGAGATAGAGCTACATAAAACTACACGTTTTATATAATTTATCATATTTATTAAATAATAAATCAGTTTGTGGGATAGTTTATCATTGCTGGTTCAGTCAGAAAAACAGCTATGCCCAATGGATTTTGAGTTACATCATCGAAGGAAGTAGCTAAACCGGGAACGGATGCCCCAGTTAAAGGAAGGGGATTGAACAGCCAACAAAGAGGCCATTTTAACGGTAACAGTGATATAAAATGGAAACGATACTATAGAATATACGGAGAAAGAGTAAAATATAATAAACAAGCTCCACCTACTGTATTAACAAACCGGCTTACGGTGCTGAAGTTTATTTTTCTTGCAGCGAATATGACAATATAGCCAAATGATAATAACCAGATTGTTATAATAATAATATGGATAGAAGCAAGAATGATAAAATTTAATACACTAATATAGTCAGATGTTAAAAAACCAGGTACTACAGTAAGGTAGAGTAGGATCGCTTTTATATTCAGAATGTTGGCGATATAGGCATCTTTTATTGTTGCAACCTTCGTCCCTTTTTCTGTCATTTTTTTACCGGAATAAATTCCGTTTTTTATTAATATACAAGAGAGATAGATTAGATAAATTGTTCCTATGATTTTTATGGCATGCATAATAAGTGGATATTTTGTCACTATACCGGTAATACCTAGGCCAACCAGTAATGCATGCGTGTAAATACCTAAAGCTGTCCCGACTATGATGGAAAGCAAACCTTTTATTCCACTGTTAATAGCATTTGCCATACCGAGGGTAAAACTTGCTCCGGGGGATAAGGCGATAGGTAATATCGTAAGAATAAAGCCTGAAATATTCAAAATTCCACCTGTATATTAATGACTCTTGTCGAAATGCCTATGACGTTGAGACCTATTGATTATATACCTAATAAATTTTGAGTTGAATCATGGTGGTATGAGAATGATAAATTAGTCGGGAACTCATTTGCCCAGCTAATAAAGAAACTGTCTGAAAGACAATGGATAAAAACCAGTTGAGAAAGTAAAGGGCTTTACGTCCTTGCCCTTATACCTAATTTTAACTTTTAGCTTCACGTCAAACTGCGGTAGCCAGAGTTTTGTTCATCACCTGATGAAAAGTACGCTTAAAATAAATCAGCCCGTGGCCTTCTTCCAGAACATGAAGCTGTTTTATTTCGACCAGATAAACATTGTGTGTGCCGATTTCCTGCACCTGTTCGATGCTTCCTTCCAGACTGGCGAGTGTTCCTTTCAGCATGGGTTGCCCTAATGAGCCTGTGTGCCAGATATCCCAGCTAAAGCGTTCTTCCATACTGGCTTCAGTCATACCCGCAAAATGGCGGGCCAGCAATTCCTGCTCATGATTCAGGATATTGACACATAGCTGGCCATTACCCTGAAATACCTGATTCATAGCACTGTTACGGTTTATGCACACCATCAAAGTTGGCGGAGTATCTGTCACGGAGCATACTGCCGTCGCTGTCATACCGCAACGCCCGGCCGGGCCGTCGGTTGTAATAATATTCACCGCCGCGGAAAGGCTTGCCATCGCATTTCTGAATAGCAAGCGATGTTCATTTTCTAAAGACATCATAAGTCTCCTGCTACTCATTTATTTCAGTAGCGTATCTAATAAATTAATATCATTGTTGTTGTGTAAATGGGGGCTTACCCAGCCATTTACATCATAATCAGAGAGACACTGATCCACCAGCTCAGTCATTTTTTTCATATTGCCAGAACCATACGCATGGCGCAGGCATTGTAGGCGAATTTCATCCTGACTGCCGGCATAGTTGATTTCATACAATTCATGGCGCCCACCAAATTCACTGCCAATGGCATCCCACATTAGTTTCAGGATTTTAATGCGTTCAACATGATCAATGCCATTTGAACCCCGGACATATTTTTCAAGGTACTGACTGATTTCAGGGTTATTCATATCCCGTACACTGGAGGGCAAATAAATTAATCCACTGGTGACATTACGTTCAATGATATTTTTAATTTTTGTATAAGCCATTGGTGCCATGACCCGATAAGTCTGTATTGCCTGAGTATCCGGCAGGTAGGCTCCACCTTCCCACGGTTTTGCTTCTGCCCACATTGCATCTGTCAGCGACCAGAACAGATTGCGCCATGCCACGACTTCACCCAAATCAGCCTGAACCCCTCTAAAATCCACCACACCAGTACATTCCAGGCTCTTTTGCAGCAATCCGGTGATGAAGTCCAGTTTAACGGCCAGACGTACACAGGCCTGCATAGGAAACAGGCGGGCGAAACCACTTTGAACAGCCCAATTACGTGCGCGATCAAAGTCACGATAAATTAACACGTTTTCCCACGGAATTAACACCTTATCCATCACCAGAATGGCATCATTTTCATCAAACCGGCTGGAAAGCGGATAATCAAAAGGTGATCCGGTCGCACCTGCCGTCAGCTCATAAGAAGCTCGGGAGATTAATTTTACGCCGTCAGAATCCATTGGGGCGACAAACATCAGGGCAAAATCAGGGTTATCACCCATGACCTGCGCCGAGCCGAAACCAATAAAATTATAATGAGTTAAGGCGGAATTGGTTGCCACGACTTTGGCACCGCTGACAATAATTCCTGCATCTGTTTCTTTTTCTATCTGGATAAAAACATCTTTAACCTGATCGGCGGGTTTATGACGATCAATCGGAGGGTTGACGATTGCATGGTTAAAATAAAGCGCATTTTCCTGAATGCGTTTATACCAACTGCGGGCATTATCGGCGAATTGCCCATAAAACTCCGGATAAGCCCCTAAAGCACAGCAAAATGCCGCTTTATAATCCGGTGTGCGTCCCATCCAGCCATAGCTCTGGCGTGACCATTCAGCAATGGCATCACGTTGCTGGCGGATGTCATCTGAGCTGGTTGCGAAACGAAAGAATTTGTGAGTATAACCGCCGCTGCCAGTATCAGTATCCCAACAGAGAATGTCATGAGTCTTTGGATCATGCAGAGCGTCATATAATTGGCTGATAGAGGCAGCAGCATTGCGAAAAGCGGGATGCGTCGTCACATCCTTGACCCGTTTACCATAGATATAAATTTCCCGCCCATCCTGTAGTGACTGCATATATTCTTTACTGGTTAACGGACGTGTTTTATCGGCACGAAAATCTTCTGGTTTCATAGCTACCTCATCATCCGAAGCCTTCCATTCTGATTTGTTATCTTAATGGTAGGTTAAGTGTTAAATAAATGTTGACTTATATATTTAATTGAAGCGACTGAGGGAGAATATCTGAAGAGACTTTCAGAAGAACCGCAGGTACTTTTCGGTAAAAACGGGTGATTTGTTACGTAAATGTGATCAGCCTTGTGTTTTGATATAAGCGCGCCCGATCAGAAGTTATATCTGAATGTGATTGTATTTTATGATGAAGGTATTTTATGGTTATTTGACGTTATTTTCTCGCCAGATACTCGGTGAACACCCTTCCAGCCGATTAAAAAACCGGGCGAAATAAGCCGGGTCTTTGAATCCTAACTGGTATGCCACTTCAAATACCGGACTATCACTGAACAACAGTAACCGTTTTGCTTCCCTTAATTGACGGTCAAAAATCAATCTCTTAGGAGGACGATTTGCAAACCGGCGACACATATCTTTCAGGCGTGATTCTGTAATTCCCAGAATCTGAGCATACTCCGGTACAGTAAGATGTTGGCTGTAATGCTGATCGACCAGTTGGTTAAAGCGCTGGAAGAGTTTCAGTTCTCCTCTGACTCCACCAGCACGATGATCTTCAAGGGGAATACTGCGTAAAAGAAAAGTAAACAGGGATTGTGCCAAGAAAGTCAGTGACTGTTCGCGACCGGCAAATTGATTGGCTGATTCACGACTAATTAATGCCCAGTAGTGATTGAATGTTTCCAGCTCGTCCGGTTTATCGGCAATGGAAAGGCAGAAAGCCGGAATATCAATCAGTTCCCGATGTGCAGGATAGAGCGAATTAAGTAGGGGAGTAATTAACTCCTGACGCACAGTCAGTACATAACCATCGGTGCCTTCCTGCGTAAAAAATGCATGGGGTACGGAAGGGGGAGTTAGGATAAACAGCGGAGCCTGTACCGAGTAACGGAGATCGTCCAATTGTAATTCAATCCGACCGGTGACCAGATAGTGCAGCTGAAAAAAGCCATCATGGCGATGGGCTTGCATATCACGACCAAAAAATGCGGCCATTCGACCAAAAGTCTGATAATGGACATCGTCTGATCCCTGAGTTTCATCATAATCTTTACTGATATCAATATTGCTAATAACTTCGCTGTTTATCTGGCTGGCTGACATCAATTTATTCCCTTCAAGGTGGTCATCAGGATATTTTTTGAGACGTCGTAAATTAGACAAGTTTTATGATCTTGCGTGTTTCATTGGGATCAGTAGAACTATCAGTGCTCCGATCACCAGCAGCCCGGCGACAAAATAGAGACCAGAGTTAAAACTTCCGGTCTGATCTTTCAGCCATCCGATCAATAAAGGGCTGACAGCCGAACCTACATTACCCGTGGCATTGATCACCGCGATCCCAATGGCTCGCGCTCGCAGGCTGATGGATTGATCGGGTGTGGTCCAGAATACTGCCATCGCAGTAAACGAGCCGGTTGAGGCCATGATGATGCCTAAAAGCTGTATCATGCTGTTGTCTGTCAGTGACGTCAGGATCCAGCCCGCAGCCGCAAACAGAAAAGGCAGAGCTGTGTGCATTTTTCGTTCTTGCAGGCGGTCTGACCGACGGCTCCAGTAGATCATCCCCAAAATGGTACAGAATTGAGGTATAGCTGTTAGCAGGCCAATAACGGTGTGACTGCTTCCCTGATTGAAACTCTGCATAATTTGTGGCGTCCAGATATTAATGGCGCTCAGCGTATTGGTCAGGCAGAAATAAGCGAAGGTGTACATCAGGACAATCGGGGTAAAAATTTCACGCCACAGGCTGGTTTTTGCGTGTGAAGGTTCAGGGTGTGCTAAAGAAACTTTATCGTTCTCTATCATTTCCTGTAGGCATTTTTTATCTTCATTTGTCAGCCACTTTGCTTTTTCTGGTGAATCATCCAGATAAAACCAGACGACAAAACCCAGCAGAACAGAAGGGAAGCCTTCCAGAAAAAACAGCCACTGCCAGCCACGCAGATCCCAGATGCCGTCCATTTCCAGAATATAACCGGATGCCAGTGAACCAAATGCCATTGTGACAGGCATAGCAATCATAAACAGGGCATTGGCACGGGCACGGTAATAAGCCGGAAACCAATATGTCAGATAGACCAGAATACCCGGCAGGAAGCCGGCTTCTGCAATCCCGACCAGCATACGCAGGATATACAGGCTGGTGGGACCGGTAGCAAACATTGTCGCGGTGGAAGCAATCCCCCACAGCACCATAATCGTGGCAATCCAGCGTCTGGCTCCCACAATACCCAGCATGATATTACTGGGAATACCAAAAGCTACATAAGTCACGTAAAACAGTGTTGCAGCTAACCCGAACATGGTCGATGTAAGACCCAGATCTTTTCCCATCGTTAAACCGGCAAAACCAATATTGATACGATCCAGAAAAGAAAATATGAACAGGACAAACAGAAACAGGATCAGGCGGCGAAATAATTTTTTGATAACACTTTGCTGCTGTGCCGTGAGGTTTTTATGTGAATAGTCTGGTGCATCATGCTTCTGTATGGCTTCAGGTGAGCTGCTCATGGTTGTGACCTTTTTATTGATTAATATGCAGCGTTGGATACAGACGATACGGTGTTTTCCTGTCCTTTACCGAAATGTGCCGCCAGCGAACGGGCTGCATTGGAGAGCAGTGTGGTATCAACACCAACGGCAATAAACTTCACACCGAGAGCCAGATAGTGCTCAGCCGCTTCAGTATTGGTCATCAATATCCCGGCAGCTTTGCCTGCTGTGTTGATCTGCCTGATGGCTTGTTCTATCGCCGCCTTGACTTCGGGGTGTTGGGGGTTGCCGCTGTGCCCCATGTCAGCACTGAGATCTGCGGGGCCGATAAATACACCATCAACACCCTCAACCGTCAGCATCTCTGACAAATTATTCAGAGCCTCACGGGTTTCCACCTGAATCAGAACGCACATTTCTTCATTGGCACGCGCCAGATAATTAGGGATACGATTCCAGCGCGAAGCTCTTGCCAGCGCACTGCCTACACCCCGAATGCCTTCCGGCGGGTAGCGGGTAGCACGCACCGCTTCACGTGCCTGCTCAGCATTCTGAATCATCGGGATGAGTAGTGTCTGAGCACCGATATCCAGCAGTTGCTTGATAATAACCGGATCGTTCCACGGCGGACGAACAATCGGCTGGCTTGGATAGGCAGCAATAGCCTGTAACTGATTCAGGGTGGAAGAGATATCATTGGGGGCATGTTCGCCATCAATTAATAGCCAGTCAAAGCCGGTTCCCGCCAGAATTTCAGCACTGTATGAACTACAAAGCCCAAGCCATAATCCGATTTGTGGCTGCCCCGATTGCAGGGCCTGTTTGAATCTATTTGTCAGTTGATCCATGAGTGCACCTTATGCTCCGAATTTTTAATTCATGTTTTATACCAGACTGATTTTTAAGAAAAATAACAGCTCACTGAACCTAATGCGCCATAATCCACATGAAATGTATCACCTTTGCGGGCTGCAACTGGTCGGGTGAAAGAACCACTCAGTATGATCTGGCCTGCTTCAAGCTGGACACCATGTGGCGCTAACTTATTTGCAAGCCACGCAACACCACTGGCGGGATGGTCAAGCACTGCTGCTGCTACGCCGGATTCCTCAACTACACCATTGCGATAGAGCAGAGCGCTGACCCATCTCAAATCCAGCTCATGGGGTTTGATGGGGCGTCCTCCCATAATGACGCCCCCATTTGCTGCATTATCAGAAATCGTATCCACGACTTTACGCGGGCGCAGGGTTTCCGGATCGATGTTGTGACAGCGGGCATCGATCAGCTCCAGTGCCGGAATAACGTAATCGGTCGCATTGTAAACATCAAACAGTGTACAGTTCGGGCCTTGCAGCGGTTTTGCCAGTACAAATGCCAATTCCACCTCAATGCGCGGAACAATAAAACGTTCGCAAGGGATATGGCTACCGCTCTGAAAAAACATATCATCCAGCAGTGCGCCATAATCCGGTTCTTCAATTTGTGAACTGAGCTGCATGGCTCTGGATGTCAGGCCAATTTTATGCCCCTTCAATACCCGGCCTTCCGCCATTTTCATACTGACCCACTCACGCTGAATGGCGTATGCATCCTCAATGGTTATTTCCGGATAATCCAGTGAGATTTGACGGATCTGTTTACGGTCTTTCTCTGCCAGATATAAACGACGAGCAACCTGTGATACGACTTCTTGCTGTAGCATATGTGTCAAACTCCTTTGGTTTATAATCCTCCGAAACAGAGGTATTTCACTTCCAGATAATCTTCTATGCCGTAGCGCGACCCCTCACGCCCCAGACCAGACTGTTTTATACCCCCGAACGGAACAGCTTCGTTGGAAATCAGCCCTTCGTTAATGCCAACCATGCCGCTTTCCAGCGCTTCTGCTACACGGTAAATCCTGCCGATATCGCGGGAATAAAAGTAAGCGGCCAGCCCGTACTCTGTGCTGTTGGCAATGCGAATGGCCTCTTCTTCATCCCGGAATTTGAACAGGGCAGCCAGAGGGCCGAATGTTTCTTCATGGGCGACTTGCATTGTTTCATCAATATCAGCCAGTACGGTTGGCTCAAAGAACAGGCCTCCCAGTTCGTGAGATTTTCCTCCGACCAGAAGCCTTGCGCCACGGGAAACGGCATCACTGACATGCGCCTGAACTTTATCTATCGCAGCCTGATTAATCAGAGGGCCCTGCTGTGAGGAGCTATCACTGGCTGGGCCAACATGCAGTTCTCTGGCTGCCTGAGCCAGACGCTCAGCAAATGCCTCGTAAATGTTTTCCTGAACTAGGATCCGGTTTGCGCAGACACAAGTCTGGCCGCTGTTACGGAATTTTGCTGCCATTGCACCTTTAACTGCGGCATCTAAGTCGGCATCATCAAAAACAATAAAAGGTGCATTGCCACCTAACTCAAGAGAGAGTTTTTTCACCGTATCGGCGCTTTGTGCCATGAGCAATTTCCCAACACGCGTCGATCCGGTAAAAGAGAGTTTGCGTACAATAGGGCTTGAAGTCAGGGCTTCCCCAATCGCTTTAGCGTCCATTCCGGTGACAATATTAAAGACCCCGGCCGGGATCCCTGCCTGCTCAGCCAGAACAACCAGAGCCAGTGCGGAAAGCGGGGTTTCTGCGGCAGGTTTCAGGACGACAGTACAACCTGCGGCCAGTGCCGGGCTGACTTTTCGGGTAATCATGGCATTAGGGAAATTCCACGGAGTAATGGCTGCAACCACTCCGATGGGTTGCTTGATGGTGGATGTGCGGCAACCCGGCATGGGGGAAGGGATAGTTTCGCCGTAAACGCGTTTGCCTTCTTCTGCAAACCATTCGATAAAACTGGCACCATAAGCAATTTCACCCATCGCCTCAGCATGGGACTTCCCTTGCTCGATACTCAGCAGTTCGGCCAATGTTTTCTGGTTATCGATGACCAGATTGAACCACTGCCTGAGTATCTGGCTACGTTTTTTGGCTGTCAGGTCACGCCATGCAGGAAGCGCTTTTTCGGCAGCTTTAATCGCACGATGAGTTTCTGCTGCCCCCATATCACTGACATTGGCGATGATGTCACCAGTAGCAGGGTTGGTCACAGCAAAGGTGGCTTTATTGTCTGCATCAAGCCATTTCCCGTCAATGTAACCCTGCTGACGCAATAACAGGGAATCGTGTAATACAGCATCAAGATGGTTTGTCATGGTTTTCTCTTCATTTAACAATTACGTTGAATTTCAGTTACTTTTAATTTCAGTAACATCGAATTATGGCACTCATAATGTCTTAGTTTTTGATTTAAAAAGTTTATGAACATTATTGGATTTATAATTCAGTATTGGATCAAGTTCTTCCATTGTAAAAGAGAGACCAAGGTAACGCTGTGCCATTAAATCGGCAAAATGAGCTTTGATGAGCGAAAAGAGCATTTCCCCGACTTTCTGACAATCCTCAGCGCTGCGTCCTGCACCGATTTTCAGCGTCATGTGAACAAAAGCATAATCCTGTTTTCCATCTGCCATTTGCCACGTATCCAGCCAAATAGCCCGGCTGCGGATCCCGCCCTGAGGGAAAATGCCGGTATCGGCAAGCGCCTGATTCACTTTCGCAAACAGTTCCGGTAAGTTGGCTTCTTTGCGGATATTTTCGGTACATTCAGCATAAAAATGTGGCATAGCTAACTCCTGTCAGACGGACGTTGTCTGGTTAACAGAATGTGGTAATGGGAAAACAGCATTCACCTGTCCTGTCCCTGAACTGGCAAATAATTCCGTGAGAAACTCAACCTTGCCGTCATATTTATCCCAGCCAAGTAGCCCGAGTAACATGACGGTATCGTGCATATTGCCTTCCCCCCGACAGTAGAGGGCATATTCAGGCAGCATGTCGCAAAACTCCCTGAAACGACCTTCTTTCCAAAGTTTGACAACCCGGTTATCCATCTGCTCATCAAACTCGCGGGTATAGCTGTTCATGCCTTCTTCGGCACGTTGATCATCGATAAAGCTGTGGGAGAGTGAACCGCTGGCCAGCACGGCAACGGTGCCGTCATATTTCTCAATAGCCCGTAAAATGGCTTCTCCCAACTTACGGCTGTCTTCGAAAGCATGCACAGTACAAAAGGCAGAAATTGAAATAACTTTAAAATGACGGTCACTATTCATATAGCGCATTGGCACTAATGTGCCATATTCCAGTGTCAGGCTGGCAATCTCATGTGATTTTGCACGAACCCCCATCTGGCGCGCTTCTTCTGCGATCATTCGTCCCAGTTCGGGGTTTCCGTCATACTCATAACTCATATCACGGATAAAATGCGGTAATTCATTACTGGTATAAATGCCGGAGAAATGTTCCGCACAGTTAATATGGTAGGCACTATTTACCAGCCAGTGAGTATCAAACACGATAATGGTATCGACACCCAATTCCCGGCAGCGACGGCTGATTTCCTTATGCCCGTCAATCGCACTTTGCCGACAGCCATAGTGTTTACCCGGCAATTCGGACAGATACATGGAAGGTACATGTGTAATTTTTGCTGCTAACGCTAACTTGCCCATAAATCCTCACTCAGTATCAGGATGATGAAAAGCGGTTAACGCTGGAAGTGATATACCCGCCATCATTCAGTCTGTAGTCTGAAATCCTTCGGATATATCTCTTTTCTTAGATCAAAGTCCCCAGCGAGGAATGGGATGATTTCCCATTGAAATACAAACATTTTTCACTTCAGCAAAAACTTCAAAGCTATATTCTCCGCCTTCCCGTCCTACACCGGAGGCTTTGACACCACCAAATGGCTGGCGCAGATCGCGTACGTTCTGGGAATTGACGAAGACCATGCCGGCTTCAATTCCCTGTGCCAGACGCAGGACTTTGCTCACATCCTGAGTCCAGATATAAGATGCCAGCCCATATTCCACATCGTTAGCCATGCGAAGACCGTCTTCTTCACTCTTGAATGGCAACAGACAGGCGACAGGGCCGAAAATTTCTTCTTGTGCCACGCGCATCCGGTTATCTACATCAGCCAAGACGGTTGGTCGCAGGAAGTGACCATTTTTCAGATGATCAGGCAGATCTGCCGGTTTGTCCGGCCCTCCGGTTAACAGCGTTGCGCCTTCTTCAATACCCAGTCGGATATAACCGGAAACTTTTTCCCAGTGCTGGTGGCTGATCAGGCTGCCGACCTGAGTATTAAGATCCTGTGGATCACCAACACGCAGGCGGCTGGCTCGTTCTGCGAAACGCTTTACAAATTCAGGATAGATGCTTTCCTGAATGAAAATACGGGAGCCGGCTGTACAGCGTTCACCATTGAGGGAAAAAATGGTGAACAGGGCAGCATCTAACGCACGTTCAATATCGGCATCTTCAAAAATCAGTACCGGCGATTTGCCGCCCAGTTCCATGGAGTATTTTTTCAGCCCTGAGTTCTGCATAATCAGGCGACCGGTAGCTGTCCCGCCGGTAAAAGAAACGGCACGGACATCATGATGTTTTACCAGCGCATCACCCGCAGTATTGCCATATCCCTGTACCACATTCAGTACTCCTGCGGGGATACCGGCTTCCAGAGCCAGTTCTCCCAGACGGTTTGCGGTCAGTGGTGAAAGCTCAGACATTTTCAGGATTGCGGTGTTTCCCAGAGCCAGGCAGGGGGCAACTTTCCATGTGGCAGTCATGAATGGCACATTCCACGGAGAAATTAGTGCGCAGACGCCTACAGGCTGGATAAGGGTATAATTCAGCATCTTGTCATCGACGGGATAAGTGCGCCCGTTCATCTGCTGGCAAGTTTCCGCAAAGAAATCGAAATTGTGGGAAGCGCGTGGGATAAGGACATTTTTTGTCTGATGGATTGGCAAACCCGTATCACTGGTTTCCATCGCCGCAATTTCAGGTACATTCTGGTCGATTAACTCGCCTAAACGCCGCATCAGACGCGCACGTTCTTTCATTGGGGTATTTGCCCATTTAGGAAAAGCGTCTTTTGCGGCAGCCACTGCCTGATCAATTTCTTCCTTTCCGCCAGAAGCGACTTCTGCCAATACCTCACCGGTTGCGGGATTGACTGTTTCAAAATAGGTACTGCTGACAACGTTTTTACCGTTGATCCAATGATTAATTGTGGTCATGACAGGCTTTCCTCATATGCTTGCTGGCTGACAATATGATTTACCAGACGTCCGATACCTTCGATTTCCACAATCACTTCATCTCCGGGAACAACATCGGATAAACCTTTGGGCGTGCCCGTGGCGATCATGTCTCCTGGCTGTAATGTCATGAAATCGCTCAGATAGGCAATCAGGAAGGGGATATCAAAGATCAAATCTGCGGTGGTGCCACGCTGGCGTAATTCACCATTAACCCAGGTACTCAGGATCAGATTATGCGGATCGGCAATCTCGTGCTTATCAATAATCCACGGCCCGATAGGCGTTAACGTGTCACGGCTTTTTACACGCAGATTGGGGCGATAATAATTCTCCAGATAATCACGAATGGCGTAATCGTTACAGAGGGTATAGCCTGCAACGTAATCCATGGCATTAGCTCTGGAAACTTTGTGGGCTGGCTTACCAATGACAACAACTAATTCTGCTTCATAATGCATATATTCCACATTATCAGGACGGACGGAAACCTGACGGTGGCCTGTGAAACTGTTGGCTGCCTTGATAAATACCAGAGGCTCCTCCGGCGGCTTAAATTCCAGCTCTGTGGCATGATCGGCATAATTCAGACCCAACGCGAACAGTGTTCCGGTGGCTGGCGGAAGCCATACGACATCAAGCCCGCTGATCCGGCTACCATCGGGCAGCAGCACATTCTCCTGCTCATCAACAGTGACATGCAGATCCTGACCCTGATAGTGAATTCTGGCGTGTTTCATGCCTGACCTCCGGCCAATACAACGGCGTTTTGTAAAATGGGAAAACCATCAGCCCTGATTGTGACAGTATCATTGGGGTGCAAAGTGGCACGCTGGTGAGGAGTTCCCAGCAGAATCACATCCCCTTCATTCAGGGTGGTAAAATCGCTCAATGCGGATAAAAGCTCTGATGCGGAACGCACCAGATCATGAGTTGACCAGCGATCAACTTCCTGCCCGTTTATCTCGGTGATGATATCCAGTGAGTTTATAGACTTCACATCCGACATCTGACCAATTGGACAAAAACCATCGCGGCATTTTGCTTTTATGGCAGGGCGATAAAATGAAGTCTCCGGTAAGCTGACTTCGTTAGCCAGTGCATAACCGGCGATGTATTGTTCGGCATCTGTGGCAGAAACTTTGCGGGCAGCTTTGCCGACGTTATTTGTGCTGATAAACAATGCCAGCGTCGCGCCACTTTGCACAGTTTCCCCAATGGGATGGGGAATAACATCACCGGATGTAATAACTGTATTACGGGGTTTGATAAACCAAACTGGAGTTTGAGGAGGCTCGTTATATGGCGCTTTGTGAAATGCCTTACGCCAAAAATCGAGCTGACTGTTGTGGTTGAGAGCGACGGCAAAGACGGTGCCTTTCATTAACAACTCCTTGCAAGCTGAGCGATGTATCGCAAGATAAATTATTAATATATTAATAAAGCAAGAAGCGATGATGTTCAATATGTTAAGTTAATTGTTAATTTTAATTGTGATCTCTGTAACAACATTCTGTTATTGATTATTTTTAGTACATAAAGATCAAGCCGTTATATTATCTAATAGGGTCATTTGGTATTGTGTTTAACTTTCTGTTAACTTTTTATGGCAAAATAATTTTATTTATTTGTTAATATTGAATTCTTTTTCCTTTGTGGATAGTTATGAGCATGTTAGTCTTTTCGACTTTAATGTTGTCTATAATCGGTAGCGCATGCGTTCAACTTATAGAGAATTACCCGTGGTTAACTTAAGAGTCACCTTTACTTATGCATGAATCCCTGACATTAGCATTACTTCAAGCTCGGGAAACCTCGATGGGTTTTTTCCGCCCGATATTGAAGAGTTATAATTTGACTGAACAGCAATGGCGTATTGTTCGCGTACTCGCAAGCAGTCGCTCGATTGATTTTCATGATTTGGCTAACCTTACCTGTATCTTACGCCCAAGCTTGACGGGCATTCTGACCCGCATGGAGCGTGACGGTCTTATCTTTCGCTTAAAACCAATGAATGACCAGCGGAAGCTGTACGTTTCTCTGACTCCGGCAGGTCAGGAGCTGTATGAACAGGCAAAAGGAGAAGTCGATGAAGGCTATAAAGCAATTGAAGCTGCTTTTTCCCCAGAAAAGTTAGCTCAGTTGTTAGAATTGTTGGATGATCTTATTTCTATCGGCAACCATTCCCAAACCGATATAGATGAAAACGAAGAATAGTCAGCACATATTTGTATTAATATATTAATTAACCAAATCTCTCCATAATAAGAGAAAGAGCACCGGAATAAACTGGCTGTTATTTTTTTGAACAGTTTATTGCGGTGTTTTCTTTGATTTAAGAAAAATTTGGCAGCCTGATCGTATTATAGATTTTATTCATGATGCCGTATTTTCATAAAATATGTTTATGTTAAAACCCCTCTGCATGAAATAACCCATAATAAATATTGATTATTGACTCAAAGAATAAATAGAGCGTGATTGGTGATTATTTGAATAAAAAAATAATCACAGTTTATAAGCTGACGGAAATAATTAATTTTTGATGAGGAATTATTTTCTGTTTCATTAAGCAATATATTTCAGGTTGCAACCCGTCAGCCAACAACCTGAAATTAATATCCCCGTCGTCTTTCAAGTTGCCTCTTTGTTGGCTGCGCTCATTCACCCCAGTCACCGTTTTTATAAACATACGGCTATCTATGCTCCTGGGGATGAACTCCCTTGCTGCCGCGATGCAACTCGAAATCCATAGGGTATAGGATAATTATCCGGCATTTTCCTGCCGGTAAGCCAAAGCAACAGCCAGTGATTGCACCAGACATAACGTGGCAGACTGGGAGCGGAATGCATCAACTTTTGCTTCCTTCACCACAAAACAAACATCGTTAAAACTCGCTAATGGACTGATTTGGCTGTCAGTAATCACAATCTGTTTTGCTCCAGCCTGTGCAGCTCTTTCACTGACCATCACGGTTTCTTCGGCATAGGGGGTAAAGCTGATGGAAACAACTACATCATTTGCCCCAATCATATTCATTTGTTCGCGGAACATACCTCCCAGACCATCTACCAGCAAAGGGCGACATTCCAGATGGCTCAGGGCATAGGTTAAGTATGATGCGACACTGAACGAGCGGCGCAGCCCGATAATGTAGATATTTCGAGCATTTGCCAGTAAATCTACTGCCTTATTTAAGTCTTCTGCCGGAGTACGGGCGGCAAGTTGCTGCATCGCCTGCCCATTGGAATGGGCAAATTCCTGCAAAATATGTAGTGGGTCTTCCACTTGCTGGTTATCACCATCCAGTGCTCTGAACAAGCGGGCACGGTCAGTATAACTGGCGGTTTCTTCTACCAGATTCATGCGAAATAACTGTTTCATCTCATTGAACCCGTTGAAGTCAAAGGCATTGGCAAAGCGGATAAGAGTAGAAGGTGGAACATCAGCCTCTTTTGCAATAACCGCAACCGTATCAAATGCCACGCTATTGGTATTATCCAGAACATACCTTGCCACTTGCTGTAACCGCTTACTTAACTCGTCATAACGAGAGTGAATTTGTTCCTGTAGTTCGGGCAGATTCGATGCAGCAGACATAATGTCTCCCTAATAAATTGTAATTGCACAAAAATAGCGTGTTGATCACATTAATAAAATAGTATTTCAATTCGGATTGAAAATGAAATAGATATTTCATATATCTTTAGCATCGTGATTCAATTCATAATGATTCAACTCATCTTACGTGGTTCAGCCTGTATGTGGTTAGGCCTATACACAATGGATTTCAAGATGCATCGCGGCGGCAAGGGAGTTCATCCCCAGGAGCATAGATAGCTATGTGACTGGGGTGAGCGAGCGCAGCCAACAAAGAGGCAACTTGAAAGATGAAGTGTATATAATTGTATTGAGAGAGGCTCAAAATGGAACAGATTAAAAATTTTATTGGCGGGAAACTTATCAGTAGTCAAAGTGTACGAACCTTACCTGTTTTTAACCCTGCAACGGGGGAATCCATTCGGCAGGTTGCATTGAGCACAGCCCATGAAACAAAATCTGCTATCGAATCTGCCCATCAGGCTTTTGAGGAGTGGTCTAAAACCTCGCCATTGAAAAGGGCACGGATCATGTTCAAATTTAAGTCACTCCTTGAGGAGAATCAGTCAAAGCTGGCTCGTCTGATTTCCGAAGAACATGGGAAAATCTATTCTGATGCTGTGGGAGAACTGACTCGTGGCCTTGAAGTGGTTGAGTTCGCCTGTGGCATTCCTCACTTACAAAAAGGCGAGCACTCTGCCAATGTAGGGGCAGGAGTAGATAGCCATTCTCTGATGCAGCCTCTGGGCGTATGCGCAGGAATCACCCCATTTAATTTTCCTGCTATGGTTGCAATGTGGATGTTCCCGATTGCGTTAGCAACAGGAAACACGTTTGTTCTGAAACCTTCCGAAAAAGATCCCTCTCTCTCTATTGAACTGGCTAAATTGTTACAGCAGGCGGGGTTGCCGGATGGTGTATTCAACGTCGTACAAGGGGATAAGGAAGCCGTTGATGTCTTGCTGACCGATCCACATGTTCAGGCTGTAAGTTTTGTGGGCTCAACACCGGTTGCCGAGTATGTTTATGCAACGGCATCAGCACATGGTAAGCGTTGTCAGGCGCTGGGCGGCGCGAAGAATCACAGTATTCTTATGCCGGATGCTGATTTGGAAATGGCTGCAAATGCCATTATAGGGGCCGCCTTTGGTGCCGCAGGAGAACGCTGTATGGCACTGTCTGTTGTTCTGGCCGTAGGGGATGAAATAGCGGATGAGCTGGTAACAAAACTTCGGCAGCAAATTGACAGAATGGTTGTTGGTGCAGGGATCAGCGAGGGGCGGGAAAACGATATGGGGCCGGTCATTTCTGAACAACACAGGTCAAAAATCTGTGATTACATTAACAGTGGTGTGGAGCAGGGAGCAAAGCTGCTGGTGGATGGGCGAGGATATCAGGTCACAGGCCATGAGAACGGTTATTTCGTGGGGCCAACTTTGTTTGATTATGTCACTCCAGAGATGAAAATTTATAAAGAAGAGATCTTTGGGCCTGTACTATCCATTGTGCGCGTACCTGATTATCACACCGCACTGAAATTGATTAACCATCATGAGTACGGTAATGGCGCTGCTATTTTTACCCGTGATGGTGAAACTGCCCGTCAGTTCAGTGAAGATGTACAGACTGGTATGGTTGGCATCAATATCCCTATTCCTGTTCCTATGGCATTCCATAGTTTCGGGGGCTGGAAACGTTCTATTTTTGGTCCGCTGAATGTACATGGCAATGATGGTGTACGTTTTTATACCCGCATGAAAACAGTCACGAGCCGTTGGCCTGCAAGCGTTCGTCTGGAACACCATAGCAGTAGCTTTGTTATGCCAACGATGGAGTAATCCTATGAATACCAAGCCCATAAATACTGGCTCTGTAAATATCAGCTCCATGAAAGCATCGGCAACATCTTCTCAGGCAAAGCACACTCAAAAAATGACTATGGCTCAGGCTTTGGTCAGGTTTCTCAATCAGCAGTATATCAACGTTGATGGAGAGGAATTACCCTTTGTCTGTGGTGTTTTCACCATATTTGGTCACGGTAATGTTGTGGGGTTGGGGCAAGCTCTGGAACAGGAGCCGGGGCATCTTCGAATCTATCAGGGGTGTAATGAACAGGGAATGGCACACATAGCCACCGGCTTTTCCCGGCAGAAAAAACGGCGACAGATTTTTGCTGTCACTTCCTCTGTCGGGCCGGGCGCTGCCAATATGGTTACAGCCGCAGCTACAGCAACGGCTAACCGTATCCCACTCCTGTTATTACCGGGAGATACTTTTGCATGCCGCCAGCCAGATCCGGTTTTACAGCAGGTTGAACAGTATTGGGATGGCACTATCAGTACCAACGATTGTTTCCGGCCTGTTTCCCGTTACTGGGATCGCATATCCAGACCTGAACAATTAATGGCTGCGATGATTCAGGCCATGCGGGTATTGACTGATCCGGCAGATACCGGTGCAGTGACTGTCTGTTTGCCACAGGATGTACAGGGAGAAGTCTGGGATTACCCTGATTACTTCTTCCAGAAACGGGTACATCATCTTGAACGCCGGCCTGCCTCCTTATCCCGTATTCAGGATGCGGTAGAGCTGATAAAACGTAAGAAAAAGCCATTACTGATTTGCGGGGGAGGAGTACGTTACTCCGGCGCACATGAAGCTTTCCGCCAGTTTGCAGAAACTTTTAATATCCCATTTGCAGAAACACAGGCAGGAAAAAGCGCCATTGTTGCGGCACATCCGTTGAATTGCGGTGGAATCGGTACAACGGGGGGGCTGGCGGCTAATTTGCTGGCTAAGGATGCGGACTTAATCATTGGTGTCGGCACACGTTTTACTGATTTCACAACGGCATCCAAATCCTTGTTTCAAAATCCGCAAGCTGAATTTCTTACCATTAACGTGGCAGAGTTTGATGCCTACAAACTGGATGCCGTCGCAGTGATTTCTGATGCAAGAGAAGGGTTATCTGCGATGACTCAGGCATTAGCAAAAACGGGATGGCATTCCGGTTGGCAACAGGAGGTTGCTCAGGCTAAATCAGTCTGGCAGGAGGAACTGTCACGGCTGTTTTCTATCCAGTATCAGGCCGGAGACAGGCCAGAAATTGCAGATCATCTGGATGAGAAATTAAATGAATACAGTGACACATTGCAGACTACTCTGGCACAGACGCGCGTACTCGGGCTGATGGATCAGTATCTGGAAGATAACGCCATTATTGTTGGTGCGGCCGGTTCTTTGCCGGGGGATTTACAACGCCTGTGGCAACCCAAAGAGCCGGATACCTATCACCTTGAATATGGCTATTCCTGTATGGGATATGAAATTGCCGCAGCACTGGGGGCAAAAATTGCCTGCCCTAACCAGCCAGTTTACGCAATGGTGGGGGATGGGTCTTATATGATGTTACACAGTGAGTTACAAACGGCGATTCAGGAAAACATCAAAATTATCGTGTTGTTATTTGATAATGCGGGGTTTGGCTGCATCAATAACTTACAGATGAGTCAAGGCATGGGTAGTTTTGTGACAGAAAATCGGTATCGCAATCAACAAAGCGGTCGGTTGGATGGCGCACTGGTTCCGGTGGATTTTGCCAAAAATGCAGAAAGTTACGGCTGCAAAAGTTATCGGGTGCATAATGAACAACAATTGATTACTGCTTTGCAGGACGCCCGTAAACAACCATGTGCCACTCTGATTGATATTAAAGTGCTGCCGAAAACTATGACCCACGATTATGAATCATGGTGGAGAACAGGAACAGCTCAGGTTGCAGATAACCCGGCGATTACCACTGCGGCTGAAAATATCAGGCGGTATGTGGAGAAATATACTCGGCAGTACTAGTATTCTTATATACTGTTTCATGTCTTTCATCTGGCCGTGAAATTGCTCTTTTTATATAAGGTGTGGAATGTTTATTTCATGCCAAACTCCTTCTTTATCTCTTCACTACAATTGTAATTTCAATGCGTTCAACTTTTCTGTAGTTGAGTGCTTTACTTTTATTATTGCATGATTTTAATGGGTTTTTATTAATTCATTCAGATCTGATAGCTTGTTTTTCGTGATAGATATAACACTAATTACATCATTTTCATCTCAAAATGCTAACCGCCTCTAAAAAATAAAATTTCCAATGTTTGTTAAATTGAAATAAATATTTTGGTTGATATATTTTTATTCAAACCCAAAGCAAATATACCCGATGGATTTCAGAAGATGTCTCATAACGAAGTAATCTGAAAGACGACGGGGATACAGAGGTATCAAGGAGCATTCATGTTTAATATTGCATTATTTGGTGCTGGCAGAATTGGTCTGGTGCATGCGGTTAGCATTGCCAGTCATAAAGAAACCTGCCTCTACTCTGTCGTTGATCCTTATCAGGTAAATGCTGAAACACTGGCACAGAAATATCAGGTCAAAATACAAACAACTGAAGAAGCAATGTCTGATCCGGAGGTTCATGGTGTACTTATTGCTTCAGCAACAGATACGCATGCTGATTTAATCGAACAGGCTGCCCGCAATAATAAAATGATTTTCTGTGAGAAGCCGGTCCACCTTGAGCTTGAACGGGTGCAGCAATGCCTTGCTGTGGTAAAAGAGTGCCAGGTTCCTCTGTTTGTCGGCTTTAATCGTCGCTATGACCCTCAGTTCCGTCAGATGAAAAATCTGTTTCATGCAGGAAAAATCGGTAAGGCAGAATCCCTGATGATCACATCCCGTGATCCTGCTCCGCCACCCGCTGAATATATCCGGGTTTCCGGTGGTATGTTTCGGGATATGACGATTCATGATTTTGACATGGCCCGTTTTATTATCGGAGAAGAGCCATGTGCTATTTATGCACAAGGCAGCAATCTGGTTGATCCTGCCATTGGCTCAGCGGGTGATATTGATACTGCGTTTATTGTGATGAAATTTCCTTCCGGCGCTATGGTGAGCATCGCTAACAGCCGCCGTTCGGGGTATGGCTATGACCAGCGTCTTGAACTGCATGGTGAAAAAGGTTTACTGACAGCCGGTAATATTAAGGAAAATAGTGTGGAGTTATGGGGAGATAACGGGTGTCTTTCCGCTAAACCCGAACATTTTTTCCTGCAACGTTATCGTGAGGCATATATCGCGGAATGGGATCATTTTGTCGATGTTATGGCTGGCAGAGCTACTCCAGAAACAACCGGTTTTGATGGTGAACAGGCATTATACCTTGCTGATAAGGCGCTGGAATCCCTGTTGTCCGGTAAAGAAATCAAATTATAGATCATAGAAAAACAGGGGAACATTACATGTCAGCTTTTCTTTCTTTTATTGGTTTTACCCTGCTGGTGGCAGGGATTGCTTATTATAAAACAAGGAATAAACATTTAATTGATTCCACTGAAGGTTATTTTCTAGGTGGGCGCTCTCTGACCGGAGTTTATATCGGCAGCTCAATGTTATTAATGAATTTGTCTACAGAACATCTGGTTGGTTTAAATGGACTGGCATTCAGAACGGGATTTATTGTTATGGCATGGGAAGTTATAGCAGCCTTAACTATTGTACTGTTTGCCATTTACTTCCTGCCTAAATATTTAAAATTGGGAATATCAACAATTCCAGAATATTTAGAACGGCGATTTGACAAAAATACTTTACTGATTACCTCTGTTTTATTTCTGGCTATGTATGTTATTTCGTTATTGCCTATCGTGTTATATACCGGAGCTATTGCGCTGGAAAGTTTATTTCAGGTTTCTCAGGTATTCAATGTCGATAAAACCACTGCGTTATGGATTATGGTCTGGGGTGTCGGCGGGCTGGGTGCCATTTACGCTATTTTTGGCGGAATTAAAGCGATTGCTGTAGCCGATACCATCAATGGTATCGGGTTAATTATCGGCGGAGGCATCGTTACGATTTTTGCCTTACTGTATGTCGGGGATGGCAGTGCCTGGCAAGGCCTGACCGATGTTTATCAGGCTCACCCTGATAAATTTAACTCCATTGGCAGTGAAGATTCACTTGTTCCATTTTCAACCCTGTTTACCGGATTGATCATTTCCAATATGTTCTTCTGGTGCACCAACCAATCCATTGTACAAAAATCATTGGGTGCGAAGAATCTGGCGGAAGGGCAAAAAGGGGTCATGTTATGCGCTGTATTAAAATTGCTTATTCCTTCCATCATTATTTTACCGGGTGTTATTGCATTCCATATTTTTAATGGGCAAATAGATAACCCGGATAATGCCTACCCCGCATTAGTACAATTAGTTTTGCCTAAAATTCTGGTTGGCTTTTTTGCTGCGGTAGTTGTTGGGGCTGTATTCTCTACATTCAGTGGTGGCCTGAACTCCTCTGTTACTTTATTTACTGTCAATATTTACAAACAGAGAATTAACCCGAATGCCAGTGAGGCTCGAAGTGTAGCTGTAGGAAAATATTTGGGTATTGCTCTGGCGTTGGTAACTATGCTGATCGCTCCGCTCGTTGCAAATGCACCTGATGGTTTGTTTTACCTGATCCAACAATTACAGGGGATTTTTAATGCTCCTATTCTCAGTGTTGTGCTGGTTGGGCTGATGACAAAACGTGTTCCTCCGATTGCAGCAAAACTGGGGCTGCTGTTTGGTATGTCAGCATATATTGTTTGTAACTTTATCCTGCATATTGATATCCATTTCTTCCATCTGGTTGGCATCTTATTTGTGTTGAATGTCATTTTTATGCTGACAGTTGGTTATTTCTTCCCTGCTGAAAGTTATGAAGAAGTGTATACAAAACAGGTGGATATTACCCCGTGGTCAATGGTGAAACCTATGGGATGGCTAATTACACTGGCTGCTATCTCAATGTACGTTTTTCTGGCTCAGAATGTGCCGAATTATGTAATGACACTTTATTATCTGTTTGCAGCCGGAATTCTGGGATATGTCGCTTATCAAATCAGTAAAGTATTGTCTAAGCGCTCCATTCATCGTGAAAACGCCTAGAAAATCTGAGTGATAGGGAATCCAAATAATATGAAAGAAATTCGGATTGGCCTGATTGGCGCGGGATATATCGGGCGTGCCCATGCTATAGCTTACGCGCAAGCACCGACGGTATTTCCATTAAAAGGAAAATTAGTACGTGAAATGATTGCCGGGATCACACCGGAGCTTGCTCAGACTCAAGCAAAAGAACTCGGTTTTCTACGCTCAACGGGCGATTGGCGAGAACTGGTTGCTGATCCTGATATTGATGTAGTTGATATATGTACGCCAAACTTTTTGCACAAAGAAATGGCATTAGAAGCCATTAAACACGGTAAACATATTTATTGCGAAAAACCACTGGCCCTGAACTCCCATGATGCAAAACAGATGGTGGCAGCAGCCACTATAGTCGGAGTGAAGACGCTGGTGGGGTTTAATTATATGAAAAACCCGACTGCTCAGCTGGCTAAAGAGATTATATCGAATGGTGAGATTGGCGAAGTTGTGCATTTTTACGGCACACATAATGAAGATTATATGGCTGATCCCCTGAGTCCGATTCATTGGCACTGCTTTAAGAATGAGGCTGGTTTGGGCGCATTGGGTGATCTTGGCGCGCATATTATTAATATGGCGCAGTATCTGGTGGGAGATATCACAACTGTTTGTGGTGATATGAAAACAATTGTGAAAGTACGCCCTGAAATATCGGGTTCTTCTGTATTGATCCCCGTTGAAAACGAAGATCAGGCTCATGCAATGATACGCTTTGATAGCGGAGCTATAGGCGTGATTGAAACTTCCCGCATAGCCTGTGGCCGCAAAATGGGGCTGACTTATGTCGTCACAGGAACTAAAGGCACTTTGAGTTTTACTCAGGAACGAATGGCGGAGCTGAAACTCTACCGGCACGATGAACCGGCCAATCGTCAGGGTTTTAAAACCATCTTGGTCGGGCCGGAACATCCGGATTATGCCCCTTTCTGTCACGGCGCCGGGCATGGCATTGGCTTCAATGACCAGAAAACCGTGGAAGTGAAAGATTTAGTTGATGGTATCGCGTTGGATCAGGATATCTGGCCTGATTTTACTGAAGGCTGGAAAGTCTCTCGCATTCTGGATGCGATTGTTTGCTCTCATGAACAAAAACGCTGGGTTAACGTCATTGACATTAATTAAATCTCGCAGTTAGCGACATACATGGGTTAGCAACATAAGTTAGCAAAACGCACATTGGGTAAGAGGTGGAGCGATGGAGCAACATAAAAAGTTTGATGTTATCTGTATGGGACGTATTGCGGTTGATTTATATGGTCAGCAGATAGGGGCACGTTTGGAGGACATGACCAGTTTCTCTAAATATCTGGGAGGCTCTTCTGGCAACGTAGCTTATGGTACAGCGCGTCAGGGATTAAAATCATCCATGCTGGCCAGAGTCGGTGATGAGCATATGGGGCGTTTTCTGCGTGAAGAGTTGGAAAGGGTAGGGTGTGATACCAGCCATTTAATTACTGATAAAGAGCGTCTTACGGCTTTGGTGTTACTCGGTATAAAAGACAAAGAAACTTTCCCGCTGATTTTCTACCGTGACAATTGTGCTGATATGGCGATTACCCGCGATGATTTCAGTGAGGAATATATTGCTTCTGCCCGCTGTTTGGCGATTACCGGAACCCATCTTTCTCACCCGAAAACCAGAGATGCCGTGCTGACCGCATTGCAATATGCCCGCCGTAATGGTGTAAAAACAGTTATTGATATCGACTATCGCCCTGTTTTGTGGGGGTTGACTTCGCTGGGTGACGGCGAAACCCGCTATATCGCTTCAGAGCAGGTGACTGCTCAATTACAGGAAGTCCTCTCTCAATTTGATCTGATAGTGGGTACAGAAGAAGAGTTTCATATCGCTGGTGGCTCTAAAAATACTTTAGATGCCTTACGCAGCGTCAGGAAACTGAGTTCTGCCACTCTGGTCTGTAAACGTGGGGCACTAGGGTGCTCTGTATTTACCGGGAATATCCCCGAGACTCTTGATGAAGGGATCACGATTCAAGGCGTTAAAGTAGAAATACTGAACGTGTTGGGAGCGGGGGATGCGTTTATGTCTGGTCTGTTGCGAGGGTATCTGAATAACGAAAGTTGGGAACAAAGTTGCACTTATGCAAATGCCTGTGGCGCTTTGGTCGTTTCACGGCATGGCTGTGCGCCTGCAATGCCGGATAAAACAGAACTGGATAACTATATCGTGCGAGCAAAAAAACTTGCATCAACAGCAACAGCTTATCGCCCTGATTTAGATATCCACCTGAATCATATTCATCGCGTGAGTAGCCGTCATAAGCAGTGGCAGGAATTGTGTGTCATGGCGTTTGATCACCGGATTCAGTTTGTTGAAATGGCACGTGAAGTGAATGCCAGTCTTGAGCTCATTCCACCTCTGAAAAAATTGTTATTCCAAGCCAGTCAGGAGGTGAGTACAGAAGCTAATCTAAAAGGTCACTCAGGCATATTATGTGACAGTACTTTTGGGCAGGACGTTCTTGATGCTGCGACCGGGCAGGGATTATGGATAGGACGTCCGATTGAATTACCCGGCTCCCGTCCACTCTGTTTAGAACATGGAAATATTGGTTCCCAGCTGGTCAGTTGGCCATTGGAACATATCGTGAAATGTTTGGTGTTCTTCCATCCTGAAGATAACAGCACTCTGCGTCTGGAGCAGGAAGAAATAGTGAAGGAAGTTTATGCAGCCTGTTGCCAGTCAGGTCATGAGCTACTCTTAGAGGTGATCTTGCCATCAGGAATGACACGTTCAGATGAATTTTACCTGCGTGCACTCAAGCGTTTCTACAATCTTGGTATCAAGCCTGACTGGTGGAAATTGCCTCCTGTGCAATCCACAACGTGGGATCAAATTGAAAAATTGATTATGCAACGGGATCCTGATTGCCGTGGAGTTGTGATTCTGGGGCTGGATGCACCCGCAAAAACACTCAAGGCAGGTTTTAATGCAGCAGCAGGTAAATCTATAGTCAAAGGGTTTGCCGTTGGCCGAACATTATTCGGTAAAGCATCACAGAAATGGCTGGCTGGTGAAATTGATGATGAGACACTCGTTCTCCAAGTAAAAAAGAACTACCACAATCTGATTAATGACTGGCGTCAGCGTGATGAAAAAAATGCAAAAGAAGAACTGAATCCTCAATATACAGGAGAACCGTCATGACCGTTCAACTTGGCATCAACCCTCTGACATGGACTAATGATGATCTGCCTTCTCTGGGAGCAGAAACATCGCTGGAAACTTGTTTATCAGAAGGGCGTCAGGCAGGGTTTGCGGGTTTTGAGTTGGGCAATAAATTTCCCCGCCAATCGCAGATATTAGGGCCTATTCTGGCTTCCCATTATCTGAAATTGGTATCTGGCTGGTATTCCGGGCAATTGTTGACACGCAGTGTTGAAGAAGAAATTGCAGCTGTTCAGTCACATTTAACACTGCTGCGTGAACTGGGAGCGACGGTGATGGTTTTTGCCGAAGTGACAGACTGTATACACGGTGACCAGACTAAGCCCGTGCATTTACGCCCCCTTTTTCCGGCAGAGCGCTGGCAGAAGTATGGAGAAAAATTAACAGAGTTTGCCCGTTATACCCAGTCTCATGGGGTTCAGATTGCTTATCACCATCATATGGGAACAGTGATTGAAAGTGCTGAAGACATTAATCATCTGATGGAAAACACGGGTGAAGAGGTTGGGCTGTTATTGGATACAGGGCATTTAACTTTTGCCGGAGATGATCCACTGACTGTAGCAAAACGCTGGGGTAAACGAATTAACCATGTGCATTGCAAAGATATACGGCCGGAGGTACTGGAAGATGTCAAAAACCGGAAAACCAGTTTTCTGGATGCAGTGTTAAGTGGTGTTTTTACTGTGCCGGGTGATGGTTGTGTAAATTATTCATCTATTTTCAATGTATTGAGAGACAACGACTATCACGGCTGGCTGGTTGTTGAAGCAGAGCAGGACCCTGCAGTTGCACACCCGCTGACTTACGCCACATTAGGGTATAAAAATTTACATCGGCTTGCTAAAGATGCAGGGCTGATGTGAACACTGACATTAAAAAGTGACCTTGAGGTAGATTGTATGTCTAAGCTGCTGTCAAAATATCATAAACCCGATCAAAACAAGCGGACACAACATATCTCGCCAAAAATCGCAAACTGGGGATATGTTCATTTTGATGTTTACGAGCTGGATACGGGGGAGTCAATAACATTGGCTGCTTCTGAAAATGAAACCTGTCTGGTTTTAGTTGCAGGAAAAGCAACAGTGAACACTGCTCAACAGCGATTTGAACAGATCGGTGATCGTATGAGTCCGTTTGAGCGTAAAAAACCTTATGCTGTCTATATTGCGCCACATGAGGTGATAGAGATTATTGCTCAAACCCATCTTGAACTGGCGGTTTGTCAGGCAAAAGGGAAAGGAAATTATCCAACCCGCTTAATTACACCGCAGGATATTGGGGCTGAACAGCGGGGAAATGGGAATAATCGTCGTTATGTACATAACATCCTTCCTGATCACCAGCCAGCTGATAGCTTATTGGTAGTGGAAGTTTATACTGATGAAGGTTGTACCAGCTCCTATCCCAGCCATAAACATGACACTGATAATGAACCTCAGGAAACCTATTTGGAGGAAACTTATTATCATCGTCTGAACCCACCACAAGGCTTTTGTTTACAGCGTGTTTACACTGATGATCGCTTATTAGATGAAACCATGGCGGTGTATAACAAAGATGTGGTGATGGTTCCGAGAGGGTATCACCCTGTAGCAACAATTGCCGGATATGATAGTTATTACCTGAACGTAATGGCTGGGCCTACGCGTAAGTGGCTGTTTACATGGGAAGCAGATCATCAATGGGTTAATAGTGACGCATACGCTGAAAAGCACAGTAAGAGCTAAGAGTTTTTTATTACGTGCACAATGAGCTTAAAGATAATACTTGATGGTTAAAAATAAATTAAAAGACGAAAAGTAAATTGCAGATTACTGACAAAGTGCTGGTTTTTTATCCGGCACTTTGATTTAATCAAATTCCGTTCACCCGACGGAGCTTGCCGCCATGTTAAGAATACCCCCTCCCCAGACTTTCC
>NZ_CAWQMW010000133.1:0-111646 GCF_963895965.1 Xenorhabdus sp. PB30.3
TATTAAAGGTTTTTTTATGGAAGTAATAATTTATTTTTGAGCTGAAAGTTTCTGACGGAAATCTAACGTTGATAAAATTAAAATGATGTTCTTTTTCTGGATGAGCTACAGATTTTATTACAGAGCTATTAATGCTTTTAACAAGGTTGTCAAGAGTTTTATTATTATCAAAGTAATCAGCTATTGCTATAGAATATTTCTGTTCAAATTCAGACTGGGATAAGGAAAGATCTTTTATGCTTGCAATTTCTCCATGATATAATGGATTTATTGTACGTAGCATAGAGTAAGCTTTACTGATAGTCTCTAATTTTGTTGCATTAGCAAGACCTATAATATAACTTTGAGACTTATTATCGTATTGATAATAAAATGCTTCTAATTCACCATGCATGTTATAATAAATGGATCCATTTTTATCCTTATATAGAATTTTATCTTGTATTTCCAACCAAGATGAATAATCAAATTTTTCTTTTTTGGCTTCTACAATAAATAAATCTCCATTAATTTTTTCTTTTTCATTTTTAAAACGATAAATTCTGTTGTTTTCATTTTTTAAATTAATATATAAACCAGAAATATTACGAAAGTATATTCCTGAATTACGAGGTTCAAAAGAGCCAAATTCAATTTGAGGTAATTTTATTTTGAAATTATCTCCATAAATTAATTCACCAACAAAATCCTTAAATCCAATTTTTTCCAGTTGTTCTTCCTGTTTGGTATAGAATTTCTGTAACTTAATATTTTTCTCTTTAAAGTAATTTTGTGAATAAATTAATTTCTTATTATCAGGTTTCACTCGGCCTAGTCGTATCGTGATTTCACATTCATAAAAGCCACAGTTGAGACCGGTGTCACTGATTAATTCAACGCCTGAATAAGTTTTATTTATATTAAATTCTGTAGGGCCAATTGTTAATTTACCATTTTCAATAGTTATCTTTTCTGGTTTAATACTGTTGAAGTAGCTGACTTCAGTAGGAGTAAAATAAAAATAAATATCAGCTGTGCTGTTGATAATGTTTTCACTGATGCTTTTTTTTATATCTTTAACAAGAGGAGGATCATCTTCTTTATCAATAGAGACAGTTGTTTCGCTAACGATATAATACCCTTCATTTATTTCCCCACAGCCAGACAAAAGTATTGCTAACATGGTAACTAAAATAGAATTTTTCATTATCCTTGCCTATACTAATCCAAAATTATCTATAAGTAGATTCCTAATTATCTAGCTTACTATGATATTCATAAAAATATCAATTGACACATGCCTTATATTAACTATGAAAACTATTGGCTCATACCTATCAATTTTCCAATTGGTTCAAATTATGTTGTATGTATTTTTCGGAAAAAGATAATCTTTACAAACTAAATCTCCACAGCTAAAATACCCAGCTCAAACCTTCCTGAATTATGCTGCTGCAGGAAAAACAAGACTTCTTCCCACTCAAAACGGAAGAAGCGACTTTTTGTTTTTCTGGGTAGCTTACATGTCTACATTAAATCGTTTACAAAAACGTCTTTCCCGTCAGGGAATTGAAACTTATTACGAAAACAATACCTATCATTTCAATCAAAATCAGGTAGAAGCCAAAGTCCTGTTACCGGAATCTTTGCCACTGGAAGAAAAAGCTGTACAGCAATTGCTTGATTTAGCTGCGGTTAGGGTTCCCGGCAGTGATGCAAAAGTTTGTCAGGCTCGAGCAACGCCAGATTTTCATCCCGGCACGACAGCGCCTGTTGGTAGTGTTGTGGCAACCACAGAAGATTTAGTGATCCCTGCTGCAATTGGTACGGATATTAATTGTGGTATGCGTCTACTGACAACCGGGTTGAGCTATGAAGAAGCAAACAGCCAGAAAGAAGCATTGGTTCAGCAGCTAAAAAACGTCTTACTACTGGATCAACGCAATGTCCCTGTTACTCCGCAATCATTTGGTGCCTTATTTGATGAGGGATTGTCTGCGTGGTTGCAGGAATTACCCCGACAAGGAATTTGGCAGCAGGCTGATTTCAGCCGGATGTATGCTGAATTAAGCGCAGTATTGAGTACACATGCAGTAAAAGCTCATAGTCGATATGCTCCAGAAGCGTTTTTTGAACAGCGGGAAATTATCCGGCCCGCTAGTCTGGGAACTGTTGGTTCTGGCAATCACTTTGTTGAGTTGCAGATCGTGGATACTATTTTCGACAGACATGCGGCTTATGCTGCTGGTCTGCGCGAGGGCGATATATTGATAATGATCCATACCGGCTCACGGGATGTTGGGTTCTATGTTGGTCAGCGCTGGTCTGATAAAGCGAAGGCACTTTGGCCTGCGACAGAAAAATATCCGGCTTCCGGTCTGTTTGGTCTGACGGCGGAGCATGCTCAGGAATACTTATTGGCGATGGGAGTTGCTGCACGTTATGCGTGGGCGAATCGGATTGTGCTAACTGAATTAGTACGTTCGAAATGGCAAAAGGTATTCGAACAGGATAAAAGCCGTCTGCTTGTCGATCTCTCACATAATATTATTTTCCCTGAACAGGGAATGAACCTTCACCGTAAAGGTGCAACTCCGGCACGAGCCGGGGAATTGGCATTAATTCCCGGTTCAATGGGGGATTATTCTTATCTCGTCATGGGAAAAGGTCATTCTGACTGGTTATGGTCATGCTCACATGGTGCCGGTCGTTCAGTACGCCGTCAGGAGATGCGTAGTAATGCTCTAAAACTACAAGAAAATCGCGGCTTGCCGTGGCAGTGCATTACTCTGAAAAGTGAGCGTTTACGGGAAGAGGCACCTTCTGCTTATAAACCCATTACACCTGTCATCGAAGTTCAGGAACAAGCTGGATTAATTAAATCAGTGGCAAGAGTCAGGCCATGGCTTACGTTTAAGGCCTGATATTAGCGAAGATTTAAAGGCTGGTTTTGACCAGCCTTAATTACCAGAGAAACATCTTTAATTATTCTTTAACATATTCATTCAAATAAAAATCAATATTTGATGATTTTTAATAATTAATTGAAGAACAAATTTCATATGAAATTGTGAATTCATGGTTATTTTATTTTTTTCTTGTTTTAAGAAAATAAATGAATTTATCTGATTTTAATAAATCTTAAATAGCCATTGCTTTTTTATAAATCAATGAATCAATCATCTTTGCTTTTCCAGTCAGAAACAGGCATTGGATTACTATATAATTAAACTTGATTTTTTATTTTTTCCTTACGTTGAATAAATGTTTTCATAGTCTATTAAGTTGTAACCATTATTTATGTTAAGTTTGTAATCGCATCATTCAAAGCTATACTCCAAACTGCAAGAGTTGATTTCGGGTTAAAGTACTTCTAACCAGAGGATTTATATATGAAGAACTTGAAGTTATCAGTTGCGGCATTACTGGTGTTGTTTTCAAGTGCAGTACTTGCAGCGCCAGCAGTACCAACAGAACCTGTTTCTAAGCCTGTGATACCCGTGGAAAAAAGTATAAAATCGGTAAAAAATAAAACCGGTTCATTAGAAAAGCAAGTGCAGAAGAACAGTAAGAAATCAACAAAGAAAAGGAAAGCGACTTCAACAAAAGCGGTGAATACCGCACTTTGTAAAGACGGAACATATAGTAAGAGCAAATCACGCAAAGGTGCATGCTCTCGTCATGGCGGGGTTGCCAAGTGGTTGTAGTTTTCCGTTGATTTCTTATCATATCCAATTAGGGAGCCTGGGCTCCCTAATTATTTTCCAATTGATATCATTTTAATTGGTTTAAAAGAATATATCGGCTACTAAAGAAAATAGTATTTTACCAAAATTAGTAATGTGTTTTTTACTTGAGAATGTATTTAATTATAATGAAAGAATGAGCTATGATTATTCTTGATAGGATAAGTGTGGGTGAGTTTATATTAAATCAGTTGATTTAAAATGGCCCCATTATTTATTTAACTTTATTATTTGAATATAACTAACCAGCAAAATAGATAATGAAAAATAGATAAAATCATATCTGATAATTCATGTTGTATCGCTAATATTTTATCAATCGAGTGAACGTGGTTGGAGGGTGATTTTTTTATTTAAAATAAATGGGTTGATAATGTTTTGCTGAACATGATTTTCCTATTTTTAGGTATAAAATGAATGTATTAACAAGTGTTATTTCGGGATAAAAATCCAATAATTATTACACTTATTTACTATGTTGAGTGAAAAATATAGATTATTATCAGTAACGTGCTAATATTCGTTACGTAAATAGTTTGTGCGAATCACGAATAAAGATAGCTATAGGTTAATTGCTTTGTTAATATTCGTGTGTTTTTCATCCAGAGTAATAAAACGAGGAGAAGCAAATGCCCTCTCGAATGATGAGGACAACTGCGGTCTTCGCTTTCTTTCTCTCTTTAGTCTTTACTGGTTTGAGCAGTGCTTCAAAAAATAGCTCAAAAATGGAAGAGTATTCTCACAGTGGCATCAAACATCATTTGCCTGATTTGCGAAAATACCCTTCTGGCGTGCCCAGAAAGAAAGCGTTTTTGAACCTTGTTGTCCCTGTAATTGATAAGCATAATCAACAGATTATGCGAGACCGTAAATGGGTTCTGTCACACCATCATACTTCTAAATGGTCTGCACAGGATATCAGGAGGTTGCAAAGGATCTGTTCTGATTACAAAATGACTTGTACCTCACCACAACACACCAACTGGCAGAAGTTAATCAGTAGAGTTGACATCATTCCAACCCATTTTGTTGCTACTCAGGCCGCAGCAGAATCTGGTTGGGGAACATCAGAACTTGCGCAGAAAAACAATAACCTGTTTGGAATGCGTTGTAGCTCATGTGGTCATTCCAAAGGGAAAGTCAAAGGCTATTCCGTCTATAATACGATTGAAGATTCGGTCATTGCCTATATGAAAAATATGAATACGCACCGTGCTTATGAGTCACTGCGTATTTCACGGGCCAGACAACGAACAGAGCAGAAGCCGCTGAATACCAGCAAACTTATCGATCATTTGCATGGTTATTCTGAATTAGGTGCTGTCTATAATCGTTATTTACACCGGGTATTTGATGGAAATAAGGAATTGATTTCACAGGTACTGGAATACGATAGTTATAGCCAATAAGGCAAGTAATATGGTAATTCATCAAATAATCCGCACCGTATTAATTACGCTGCGGATTATTTTTATTACGACATCTTCAGTTAATAGATTTTGGAGTACATTCCAGAGGAAACGGTATATAGCTAATAAAAAAGCAATCGATATATTATCTATTGTAAATATAAACAAATTCCATAACATAGAGGGGATCGGGATTGTGTTTTTCCTACAATGATAAATGGTTAGCTAGAGCCTAATATGAACTTCTTTTCTTTTGAGTTTCTTGGAGCATTTGTTATTCTGCTCTGTGTTTACTGGCTGTTACAGAAAGCCCCCAGACTACAAAATGGATTGTTAATTTTAGTTAGTTATTTATTTATATTCTCTTTTTCAGCAAATTTTGTTTATGTTCTATTCATCTACACTCTGTTTATTTACTTTTTAGCCAATATTCTCAGTCGGTATTTATCCCATAAAATTATATTTACTTTACTGACATTAGGTATCCTTGGCTGTTTTACTGTATTTAAATACTATTCTTTCTTTCAGGAGGCAATACAACAGTCATTAGGTAGTATAGGTCTTAATGTAGAGCTACCGGTTCTTGAACTGTTATTACCGTTAGGGTTGTCATTTTATGCTTTTCACTCAGTCAGTTATGTGGTTTCTGTCTGTAAGAAAGAAATTTCACCCGCCTCATTACCAGACGTTATCCTATATCTTTGCTTTTTCCCAAGCCTTGTAGCAGGGCCGATAAATCGGGCCAAAGATTTTCTACCACAGATTCAGGCATCATCCAGAATCATTCTGGAACCCCTGAAAGCCGTGCTTTTGATTGGGCTGGCTGTTGGAAAGCTATTTCTGCTCAGCGCAACACTGACTGAAAATTTCGTTAATCCGGTATTTGAGGATCCGGCTGGTTATCATGCAGGTCAGGTTTTGGTAGCGATTTATGCTTATGCATGGAATATCTATTTTAACTTTTCCGGTTATACCGATTTGGTAACAGGGATAGCGTTATTACTTGGCTTCAGAGTACCGCAGAATTTTAATGCCCCTTATCTGGCTGAGAACCTACAGGTGTTTTGGCGTCGCTGGCATATCAGCCTGTCCACCTTTATTCGTGACTATGTTTATATTCCTCTGGGAGGAAATAAAAAGGGAGCTATCCGCAAAAGTTTTAATCTATTTGCTGCGATGGTTATCTCTGGAGTGTGGCATGGTGTGGGGATAAATTTTATTCTTTGGGGCGCTATTCACGGTCTGGGGCTAATCTTCCACAATATAAAGCGCTTCCTGTTCTCTCCATCAGGAAAACATCATGAAACGTCAGCTAAAAACCCTGTTTTGTTATTTTTATCCCGCGTGATGACATTCCATTTTGTTTGTCTGGCATGGGTGTTTTTCCGAAGCCCAACACTGAATGACGCTTTGACGGTACTGGGTCAGCTTTTCTCCGGTGATATCCTGGTATCTTTGCTTTCCAGTAGTGCTTTGCTAGCCACCTTTTGGGGATTGTTTATTGCTTATCCATTACTGGTGAAGATCAGAAATTCAGTGGAAAGAAATTCCCGGCATATTTCATGGCTATATTATCCGGTTCCTCTGGCACTGGTTCTCACATTGGTATTTATGTTGTCACCTTCCGGAATGCCTGGGTTTATCTATGCTAACTTCTGAATTTACATCTACATTTAAGAGTGTCGGACGGGTTATTTTCATCGTTTTTTTGACCACACTGCTGTTAATCTGGCTGAATCAAAGTTCACTGGATAATTTCTGGCAGCAGAAATATCACCGCAATAGCCCGTGGACTGTCCTGAAAGGTGAGCCGCTATGGGATTTGGGAAATAATATACAGCAAGGGGTTGTTGCGGCTGGTGAAACGTTTATAGCACATGCAGGTGGTCATCATCAGGAGAAATCACAGCAATCTCGTGATAATAGCGGATCTTCCCCCGCGTTATTGCCTGAATTTCAGGTTGGGTTACATTTTTTGCAGGGCTATATTTATCCGGTAGAGAATCGTTATTTAAAGTTTCCTGATTTGTTAAGGAAGGATATTAAAATCCCGTCATCACCTTTATTGACCAATAATCAAAAGACCAACCGTCCGGTTGAGATTATTCAGAAAACGGAGGTCAGGTTAGGAAGCAGGGATAAGGTACTTTTTGCCGGGGATTCGATGATGCAAGGAGTGGCTCCACATCTGAAACGCCGTCTTTATCAGGAATATGGTATTTCCGGTATCAATTTGAGCAGACAAAATACCGGGCTGACCTATTCTGGCTTCTTTGACTGGCCGAAAACGATCCGCAATGCGTTAAATCAGGATCCGGATATCAGGCTGGTTATTGTGTTTTTAGGGCCAAATGATCCGTGGGGTATTCCAGCAAAACCCGGAGAAAGTTACCTGAAATTTGCGAGTGAAAGTTGGGAAAGTGTTTATCGTCAGAGGATCGAAGTCATTCTTAATGATGCCCGTGAGCATAATGTTGATGTTATCTGGATCGGGCCGCCTAATATGCGCCAGAAAAAGCTTTCCGGCAATATGGCTTACCTCAGTAAATTGTATCAGGCAGAAGTGGCAAAAATGGGTGAGATTTATGTTTCCGTCAATGATATGTTCAAATATCAGTCAGAAAATTACTCAGATTATATTGGTGATGGCAGCAGTACAATCAAACTCAGAAGTGGTGATGGTATTCACTTTAGTTTGAGTGGGCAGAAAGTCATTGCTGACTCTATCTTTTCATTAATCACCGCTATTCAGGAGCCAGTTGAGGAAAATGCAGCCATTCAGACAGTTCCATAGGTTTTACCGGTTAATGGGTGCAGGTTTAATCCTCTTACTTTCTATGGGCTTATTATCATGCCATGAGAAAAAGCCTCTACCTTCATCGGAATCTCAGGTAACGCAGATAAATTATCAGAAGCAGTTAGTGGACTTTTCTGAGCCTAATTTCGCATTGTTGGTTGATAAATTGCGCCACAGTCATTCCCAGACGCTGCATATCGTACAATTAGGAGACTCTCATACTGCTGCTGATTTTTTCACAGGTAAACTACGGGATTTATTTCAGCAACGCTATGGCGATGCGGGGCCAGGTTTTGTCAGCCCGATGACTATTCCGGGGCAGCGCAATGCGAGAGTTAAATTCTCCGGTGATAAGACGGGCTGGTGGCTTTCTTCCAGCCGAAAAGAGGACAGAGCTGATTTTCCTCTGGGTGGGTTTATCGCTACGCCCGAACGTGTTGGCAGCACAATAACAATAAATTTATCTCCGCCTGACAATCACAAGTATCGAATGCGTGTTCTTTATCAGTCTCATGATGAAACTTATTTGCAGCCGCAATCTTCTCCTTTATGGCGATTACCTGCGACACAAAGTGAATGGCGTTTTTCACCGGATAACCCTGTTTTTTTTCCGCTTAAGCTCTCTGCACATGATGCTCAGTTAAAAATGGGTGGCTGGCTGATAAGTCGCCAGAATAGCGGAGTGATGTTATCTGCACTCGGGATTAATGGCGCGACCATTAATATGCTGAATAAATGGCAGCCGGAATGGATTAATACTCTGGCACAATTGAAGCCGGATTTAGTTATTCTCGCCTATGGCACAAATGAGGCTTTTAATGATGGTTTAGACATTGATAGCTATCGTCAGGAACTGACCGCGAAAATACAGAAGATCCGCAGTGTTATACCAGACGCGGTGATCCTGCTGATTGGCCCGAATGATTCTTTGAAAAACAAACATGCAATAGGCTGTGAAGAGCAGCAGCCTGCCTTGCTTAGAGATGTTATTCGGATTCAGGAGGAAGTCGCCAGCAAACAACATACGTTGTTCTGGAACTGGCAGGCATTTATGGGAGGAACATGTTCAATTTGCAACTGGGAGCAACAGGGCCTTGCGCGTCCTGATTATATCCACCTTTCTGCTGCGGGTTATGAACGTAGTGCGGAAGAGCTTTATAAGCAGTTTATTGATTTAATTGGGGAGTAAATCGGTGGTGAGGGCAGGAGGGCTGGAATGGCTTGCCTGCTTTATTGTAACTTAATTGAACCAATATATTTTCTGCTTACCTTGAGTGGTATCCTCAAAAACTCTTCATATTGCAACATGATGTGAGAAAACGTCATTCTATTTGCGATGGGTTTTTGGCAAATATCGCATATTGCGATACCATGAGAATCAGGCATGCGAGTTATCTCGGTTAAAACCATAACGGATGCAATGTTAAAACATGCTCAGTGGAAAGTCGGTTTAAAACTGTGGCTGGATGTGTTTGACAAATCATCTTTACGTTTTGAGTCATACAGTCAGATTTTGAATGTCTGGAAAAATGCTTCTGGATGGAATGTTGACCGTATATCACATGAATTATTGGAGAAAGGGAGTAAGAAGGGGCCTCTTGATATTTATATCTTTGATGTACATAAAAATAAATGTCGCATCATTGCATGGCTTAACCCTCATTCTGGCTCTTTGTATGTCAAAGATGTTTGTTCACACGCTGAGTACGATAAGTGGTGGAAAAGCCAGACTAAATCGAAAAGGTGAATGATGAGAAAAGTATTACTCAATTCAGCAGGAACTGAGGAACTCCTTAAAAATTTACCTGTTATATTACGGGCAATATCTGACCAACTTAGTTCCGTTTCTTTATTATTCTCTGCTTGTATGGAGCCTATCGAAAATGATGAAGATCTTAAAGCAAGAATGGAGATTATCGATGAGTTGTACTCATACTCTAATGATGTCAAAGATATTTCAGCTCAATTGGCTGAATTGATAACTGATCGGGTGTATGAGTATGAAAAGCAGAACATTAAAGTTCCGCATGTAAGCCCGGCAGAAGCCCTCTCATTTTTTATCAAAGAGAGAAAATTAAAGCAGATAGATTTACGTGAGATTGCGACTCAGAGTGTTATTTCAGAGATTATTCATGGAAAAAGAGCGATGACACTCGAACAGGTAAAAGGGTTTTCTAAATTCTTCAACGTTCCAGTTGAGACCTTTATGGGAATACGTTGAAATAACGGCACTTTATCCACCAGATAATGTGCCGTTAATTTATTACAGCAGGGCGAAATAGATCATACCGATAATAGCCCCGGTGGTGCCTAAAATAGTTTCCATGATCGTCCAGGTTTTTAAGGTCTGTCCTTCAGTTGCTCCGGTAAATTTGCCGAACAACCAGAAACCGGAGTCGTTGACATGGCTGAGGATCAGTGACCCCCCTGCGATACAGACGGATAGTGCTGCCATTTGTGCACCGGAATAACCTAATTCACCGATAACAGGCAGCACTAAGCCTACAGTGGTCAGGCAGGCAACAGTAGCAGAACCCTGAATCACACGCACAGCTCCCGCCAGAATAAAACAGGCCAGAGCGATTGGCAGACCCGCTCCAACTAATGCGTTACCTAATGCAGGACCTACACCGGAATCAACCAGCACCTGTTTGAAGACTCCGCCCGCACCAGTCACCAATAGGATAATTCCCGCTGGCTGGAGTGCCGCAGAACACACTTCCATCACCTTTTCTTTACTCATACCACGACGGATTGCCAGACCATAAATAGCCACCAAACAGGCAATTAAAATCGCAGTAAACGGATGTCCGATAAATTCCAGCCACTGATACAGGGTTGATTGTTGATCAACAAAACGGGCGGCGATAGTTTTCAAACCGACTAATACCAGCGGGAACAGTACCAATGCCAGACTTAAAGCAAAGGAAGGCATCTGGCTCTTGCCAATGCTTGGAGTACTTAGATCTTTGGGTAAATCCAGTGTGACATGTTTACTGATGAAATTACCGTATATCGGGCCAGCCAGTAACATGCCGGGAATTGCTGCACTCAGGCCAATCAGGATCATCCAGCCAAAATCCGCACCCATTTGGGAAGCCAGCATCATTGGCGCCGGGCCCGGTACCAAAAATGCCGCCGCCGCGGCAACACCGGCAAACAGAGGGATCGCCAGTTTTACTACATTACCGCCAGTCCGGCGTGCAACAGCAAAAACCACGCCTATCAACAATACGACTGCCACATCAAAAAACAAGGGTAATGCACAGATAAGCCCCGCAACACCTACCGCATAATTAGCCCGTTTTTCACCGAAACTACCCAGTAATTTCACGGCAATCTGATCCAATGCGCCCGTTTCATGCAGGATTTTTCCAAACATTGCACCGAGCGCAACAACGACAGCAAGGAAGCCCAGTGTGCTGGACATGCCGTTTTGCATCGTTTGAGTAATTTTTTCTAATGGCATACCGGAAAACATGCCGGCTCCCATTGAAACCAGCATTAAGGCGATAAAGGCGTGCATTCTGGCCTTCATTACTAAAAACAGTAACAGAAGAACAGAACCGACGGCTGTCAGTACCAACGTTAATGTACTCATGAATGCCCCTCAGTAATACGTTCAATTGTTGTAATTGTATTTTTAATTACTTCGTCAAGACTCGGTTTGATATCAATGAAATGAACATCTTTTTCATCAATTGTTGGCTCTTCCAGTGTCTCAAATTGTGAGATAAGCATCTGCGGTTTGAAAAAGTGCCCTTTACGAGCTTTCAGGCGGCTTTCAATTAATTCAAAATTCCCCTGCATATACAAAAATGACAGATTTTTATTGCCGCTACGCAGGATATCCCGGTAGTGTTTTTTCAGGGCTGAGCACACCAGCAAAGAAACGCTATTAGTACGCTGCATGGCAAAAATGGCATCGTTGAGGGCTTCCAGCCACGGTTGACGATCATCATCATTTAGAGCATGACCTTCAGCCATTTTCTGAATATTGGCGCGGGGATGAAGAAAATCACCATCTAAAAAAGCGGCACCCAGTTCACGGGCAACACCATTGGCAACGGCAGATTTACCGCTGCCGGATACCCCCATCAATATAAAAACGTGGTTTGGTCGCTGGGTATCGCTCATATAAAACTCCTTTATGCAGATTTTGCCACTTGGCTATCCCTGTGACTGATCTGCAAAATTTTCTTTGTGAAATATTACCTGTCCAATGTTACCGGTAACTATCTATCGGCAACATTATCAGTAGCAAAGGATGGTGAGCAATCAATCAAGATTGGCAAAAAAGGAAAATGTGAGGCTTATCGCAATTGAAGGTGGGAAAGCATCATATTAAGCTACAAAAATTAAACACTTTCGCCTAATGAAAGTGTAAACCCAACATCAATAAGGGTTTGTTCCAGTTTTTCACCTTTCAGACGAGCGAGTAATGCTTCTGCTGCCTTGCGTCCCATTTGGTCACGGGGAGTCAATACACTGGCAAGTTTTGGTGTCATTACCTGACCAACATCATGCCCGTGAAAACCGGCGACAGAGATATCTTCCGGTACGTTAATCCCCTGACGCTGACATTCAAAGATAGCACCAATCGCGATATCGTCATTAGTACAAAATAGCCCATCGACATCAGGGTATTTCAGGCAAGTTTCCTGTAAAAGCTGGGCACCTAATGAATAAGATGAACTCGCTGTCGTCATCATTTTCTTTGGTTGTAGACCGGCGCTGCGCATTGCCACTTCATAGCCCTGCAGACGTATCAGCGTCCTTTCATCCTGTCGGGCACCGAGATAGACGATACTCCGGCATCCACGTCCGAGCATGGATTCCGTCATCTGGCGTGCAGCTTCAAAATTATCGATACCGACAGCGACATCAAGGCAGGGTGAGACACTGTCCATTAATTCGACGACAGGAATGCCGGTAGTTTCCAGTACTTTCAGTGTCTTAGACGTATGCGTTCGTTCAGCCAGTATCAGACCGTCAATATTATAGGAAAGCAGGGAAAGCAGGCGTTCTTCTTCTTTCTGTGCAGAGTAACCGTAATGAGCGAGCATAGTCTGATAGCCATGACGGTCTGTCATATGTTCAATACCACGGATCACTTCAGCAAATACCTGATTAGTCAGTGAAGGCAACAAAACACCGATTGTTCGGCTGGTGGAGTTGGAGAGAATATCCGGCACACGATTAGGAATGTAACCCAGTTGATCCAGCGCTGCCGCAATCCGCTTTCCCAGCGGTTCGGAAACTTGATTGGGATTGCGTAAGAAACGGCTGACTGTCATCTTTGTGACACCGACGAGATCTGCAACATCTTGTAAAACTGGGCGTTTTTTCTTCATTTTCAATGCGGTGTAATCAATATTGGGGGGACAGATTAATAGGGTGTGTTTTTAACACATTTGGACGTCATGATAATACGATTTTTAGCAAAAAACTCTGGCTAACTCACATTCCATAGATGCTCTATTTATTCATAAGCTGTCATAATGTTTTCGTAGATAGGAAATCAGAATAAACCGGATAGATATGAATACAACGACTAATATAACCTATTGGAACCGAATGGTTCCTGAACTGACGGTTACGGATTTTTCGCTTTCTCTTGACTTTTATCAGCGCATATTGGGTTTTAACGTATTGATAAGAAGGGAAGATCCCGATTTTGCTTATCTGAGTTTGGGGGAAGCACAACTCATGCTGGAAGCATTTCATGATAGTGGCTGGAATACCTGAGAGTTGAGTAAGCCACTGGGGCGTGGGATTAATCTCCAAATTGAAGTGGATAATGTTGCTTCTTTACTGGTTAGTCTGAAGGATAACGGTATTAAATTGTATCGTTCAGTAACAGATAATCATTATTGCATCGGCGAGACTTCGGTGTGTCAGCGCGAGTTTCTCGTGCAGGATCCTGATGGTTATTTGCTCCGATTTAGTCAGTTTATCGAGAGTACATGAAATAATTAGGATGAAAAACAATCAATTCAAAATGATTTATTTCATGTTAGTTATTCATTTTTAAGCATTTTAGGTTAACTGTAAGTGGCAGAGGTTATGCTAGTCTGCCGAGTCCTCCATTTTTCCTTTGAGTTTATTATGACCTTAACTAACTATAGCAAATTGTTAGCAACTGCATTCTGCCTTGTAACTTCATATAGTTATGCAGACAGTGAGCGCCCACTTTTTTCATTGACGATGACTGAGTCTGGTGTACAGCAAACTAATAGCGATGGTAGTTTATCCCATTCCGCTAAATCAGAGTCCCGTATTCTGCCGATTTGGGGGGATGAAGCCCGAGCCAAAGGCTATGATCTTCCTGAACCATTCGGGGTCAGTTATGGTTATATGAACCTGCGCCAGAATATTATTGTAGATAGTATTAAGTTTGAATTTTCGAATTCAGCGTTAAAGCCTTTGGAAAAAATCACTTCTATACAAACGGGTAATACTCGCCAAAAAAGCGAATCTCATACGCTTAAACTGGATACTTGGGTTTTACCGTTTTTAAATGTATATGGTGTATATGGAAAAACTAAAGGTACATCAAAAACCCTTTTAGAGAGCATCTCTTTAGGGGGACAGAACATATTAGATGATGGTTCTGTGCCTTTTGTACTGAACTTTAAGGGTAATACTTATGGTGCAGGTTTTACTCTGGCAGGGGGATATAATCAGTTCTTTGCTGTTTTAGATACTAATTATACCCGTACTAATTTGGATATTTTAGATGGAGAACTTGATGCAACTGTCGTAAGTCCTCGTATTGGCTATGAGTTTGTATTTAACCCGTTATTTGCTGGTCGGGGAAACACAAAAATCCAATTATGGACAGGAGCCATGTACCAGAATATAACCCAACGTTTTCAAGGTGATGTTCGTGGTCTCAATAATTTACCTTCTCAAATAGCGGGCTGGATTAGTTTGACCGATATGATGGGGGGAGGCGATATAAACTTCGACGTCAAACAACACCTTGCCCATAAATGGAATAGTACAGTTGGTGCCCGTTTTGAGGTCACCCGTAATTTTAATCTATTATCAGAAGTTGGTTTTGGTAACCGAAACAGCTTCTATATTTCCGGCGAGTTTCGTTTTTAATGTTGCGCTTTACGATTATCAAAAGGCTGGTGATGTCCAGCCTTCTTATTTTGACTACCTCATCTGCTCATGCAGATATCCTGCCTGACCGCAAAAAAATTGACAGCTGGCTCAGCGAATTAGGTGGAGATAATCAGTTCGACGCCAGCAAGAAAATTGACTGGGGTGTATTGCCAGGCCCTTTTTATACACCGGAAATGGGCGTAGGGCTTGGTGTGGCTGTGGTCGGGCTTTATCGCCCTGACAGCCACGACGATATTAGTCAGAATTCTTCTCTGGGGCTTAGTGGGTTTGGCTCATCCACCGGCGCTTTTGGCCTCAATTTCACCAATTATAACTTTCTTGCCAGTGACCAGTGGCGGTTATTTGTTTCTGGCACCCTCAATAACATACCTACTTATTATTGGGGAAAAGGTTACCGTGCGGGAAAGGATAACAGTAATAAACAAAGTTATCGTTCGCGTGAATTTGATATTCGTCCCCGAGTGCTTTACCGCGTTGCTGATGCCACTTATATGGGGCTAGGTGTAAATTTTTCCTCCGTCAATGCCGGTGATACTGATGCTCAGGCGAAAAAATATTTTGAACAGTCTGTTGGCGGAGCTTCGGTTATCAGTTCTGGTGTAAGTGCATACTTTAGTTATGATAGCCGGGATTTCCTGCCCAATCCGCAGTATGGTCAGGCGATTGAGCTGATTTACACCTATTTCTCTCCTGAATTAGGAGCAGACTATCGTTTCTCTACGACACAGTTACAGTTCTCGACTTATCACCAGCTATCTGAAAAAACGGTACTCGCTTTCGATAACTATGCGCGTTTTAGTGCCGGTGAAGTGCCGTGGAACCAGCTATCCCTGTTGGGGAATAGTCTGCGTATGCGAGGTTATTATGAAGGGCGTTACCGCGACAAAAATATTTTCACAACTCAATTGGAGCTGAGACATAAGCTGGACTGGCGTCACGGCGTTGTGGGCTGGGTTGGAATGGGAACGTTAAGTGATACTCCGTCAACGTTGGGAGAGCGACACTGGCTTCCTTCAATTGGCGTCGGTTATCGTTTTGAGTTTAAGCCACGTATGAATGTCAGGTTGGATTTTGGTATTGGAAAAGGCAGTACCGGGTTTTATTTTCAGGTTGGAGAAGCATTTTGAAGTATTTGGTCACACTACTGTTAAGCTTTCTGCTGACAGCCTGCCAAAACAAATCAGTACCGGTTACCACTGTCGAGCCAATGCTCAAAAGTACGACACATGAACAGGCAAAAACGGACTGGCTAGCCCTGCCTCCTGTTAAATCTCCTGAAGGTTTAAGGGCATGTTGTGCATTCGGTTATGATCTTAAAGTGAATACATTAGGATTTTCTGTACCTCTCTATCATATTGATAACATTGTTGAGGCAGATAAATTGGGAGAGCATCACTATAACGATAGCGTTCTTGGGGCAAGCGCGGCGTTATTGGGTGTCAGCAATGAAAAAATCGGCTTGCTGTATACCGAGAAAGGCGGATTCATTGATATTTCCCATGTCAGGGATACTGCGGACTATACGCTTTATCTTTTTAGCCAGATTTATGCTCACCTTGGTCAGGAATGGACACTGTCTTTGGATGATGAGCTTGCGGCACGTAAGATTCACTTTTTTGCATTTATCCCGCCTACAGATCCAGCAGAACGCTATACTCTGAGTGCGTATCTGGCTGCAAAGCTGGCATTTCAGTTAGCCGCCTGGCATGAGATTGCCCAATGGTACGGTTATCAGTCTATTCCCGGCTTTTCAGAGGCGATTTCGGCCTTTTCCCCGGAAGATCTCTACTCTAATTTATTGGGTGCGAGACTGGCTCTGACGCTTATTCTGCAAGGTCAGGCATCTTCTGTGAGTCACTTTTCTGCTGCGATTGCGAATATCCTGCCAATTGCCTTAAATGAGCTGGGCGCTTACGATAGATTAGGCACAAAGAGGATGTTTGATAAGGTTGATGGTTTATGGTGGAACAGTTACCAGCGTATTCCGCAAAAGTTTCTGGTATTGCGCAGGGATTATGAAACTCAGGATAATCGTTATCCATTAATGCCTTTCGGCAAGGAAAAATCTGCTTTACGCCTCTCGTTACCAAATTCCTATCAGCATTTTTCACTGGAGAAACTGGCTGAATTTCAGTTATGGCCAACAAAGAGCATGAAAAACTTACCTTCCCCGCAGCATTACTGGTCAGTAAAAGATTTTTCAATGTTGGCGGAAAATGCTGAAAAACAAGACAGGTATCAACAACAGTTGAATAGCAGATAGCTTTTTTGACACTCAGCTGTATCGTGTTTTACCTGCTGTTTTTCAGCGGGTTTCAGCATGTAGCAGGAAAAGTTGTCATCCCGCGACTTTTCCTGCTACATCAATTTATGCTGACAGGACGATTTTCAATGCTTTCTCTTTGGCGGCATTCCCAAATATGTCATAAGCGGTCTCTATTTCACTCAATGAATAATGGTGAGTGACCAATTTTTCCGGTGAAATCTTACCGGATTGAACGCTTTTCAACAGCATGGGAGTGCTGCTTGTATTGACCAGCCCAGTGGTGATGGTGATATTTTTGATCCAGAGATTTTCCAGATGTAAATCGACGGATTTGCCATGAACACCAACATTAGCAATGAACCCACCTGCGGCGATGATATCCTGACATATCTGGAAAGTCGCAGGGATCCCCACACACTCAATAGCAACGTCAACACCAATGCCATCAGTCAATTTGTGGATGGTTTCAACCACGTTTTGCCGTGTCGGGTTGATAATTGTGTTGGCACCAAACTGCTGAGCAACGCTGAGGCGATTATCATCGGTATCTATCATGATGATATGTGCCGGAGAGTAAAACTGGGATGCCAGTAGCGCAGACAGTCCGACCGGCCCTGCACCAATTAAGGCGATGGTATTGCCCGGCTGAACCCTGCCATTAATAACACCAATTTCAAGTCCGGTCGGCAGAATATCGCTGAGCATTAAGGCGGCTTCTTCATCAACACCTTCCGGCAGGCGATGAAGACTGTTATCAGCGTGGGGAATACGTACTTTTTCTGCCTGAGTACCATCGATTTTATGCCCCAGAATCCAGCCCCCATCTTTGCAGTGCGCATAAAGCTGGCGCTTACAATAGGGGCAACTACCACAGACGGTAATACAGGAGATGATAACTTTATCACCGACTTTGAGGTTACGGACAGAATCGCCTATTGACTCAACAATACCAATACCTTCATGGCCCAGTGTCCGGCCCTGCTCAACAGTAGGAACGTCTCCTTTGAGGATGTGCAGGTCTGTCCCACAAATGGTGGTTTTGACAATGCGAACAATAGCATCAGTGGGCTCAATGAGTTGGGGTGGCGCTTTCTCTTCCCAAAGTTTTTTTCCGGCTCCGTGATAAACAAGTGCTTTCATATAACCCCCTTCACAATGGTTTTACAATGTTAAGAACTACAGTAAGCCTTGGTGCTTGAATATCTTCATGTATATTTCATGCACAACCGCATGTTTTCTCTGATTGTAATCCATAACGTGAGTTACATTATCTGCTGCCTGAAGTTTAGCAGAGATATAGCGTTCCCGATCTTCAGGATGTTTTCTGAGCCAGTCGCGGAATAAAATATGGCGGATATGTTCAGGGCAGGCAGGGCCAAATACGTGGAGATTGGCTCTTGGTTTTGCCAGACGAAAACAGCGATGCTGATAAAAGCTGGGTTCACGTACGGTTAAGTAATAGCCTAGCTTTTCCAGTGCTGGCAAATACTTTTTTTCCTGTATGGGATCTTCCACAATAAGATCGATATCGATGATTGGTTTGGCGGCAAGATGGGGCACAGACGTTGAGCCAACATGCTCCAGCCGGAGGACTGTGCTGCCCAGTACAGATTTTATATCAGCAGAAAGTTGTTGCCACTGAGTGACCCATTCAGGATCATAATCCACGACCTCTATAACTTCTTCGATAGGTTTTCCATGCACCCACGGATTTTCATTGGGATCTGGTGGCGGGAAAAAAGTAATCTCTTTTGGAACAAACAATTTTGTCTCTCCATGCTATTTGGAAAGAGGGAATAGCCCCCTCGCGGGGACATTCGTGTTAATCGTCCTGTTGCTGCTGTTCCTTCTCTGCCTGAACTTTTTCTTTTTCAGTCATTTCTTTTTTCTTTTTCAGCTTATGCCAGATACGGCTTTCCTGTCCTCGCCAGAGACGCTGAATATTATCGTGATGGCGCATAAGTATCAGGCATGAAAGCATAGCGACGGGAAAGGTAAATTCAGGTTTAAACCACCAGACGTAGAAAGGTGCAACCAGCGCACCGATAATCGCGCCTAATGAGGAGTAACCGCTCAATAATACGGTCAGCAGCCAAGTGCCGGCAATTAACCCCATAAGATCCCAACCAATGGCAGCGATGGCACCGAATGCAGTGGCAACACCTTTACCGCCTTTGAAATGGAAGAAAACCGGGTAAATATGCCCTAAACAGGCTGCGATAGCGATAATGCCTAAATAAAAGGGTTGAATGTTGAGTTTATATGCCAGCCAGACAGGGATCATGCCTTTCAGTACATCGCAGATCAGTACTGCCAATGCGGCACCTTTTCCGCCGATACGCAGTACATTTGTTGCTCCCGGATTACCGGAACCATGCTGGCGAGGATCGGGTAATCCTGCCAGACGACAGATCAATATCGCGCTGGATATAGAGCCACATAGATACGCGAAGATGATCATACCAAGCGCGATAGCACTCATAAGATATCTCCAATGTCCAATGAATAAGGGTCGTTTTCTTTACTATAACAATGGATAATACGCACATTTAGTCGGAAGTGGTATCCGGTGAACTAAAAAACGGGGAAACAGCGTGATGGATATCGTATTTATTAAAGAATTAACTGTTATTACTACGATTGGCGTATATGACTGGGAACAGACGATTAAGCAAAAACTGGTGTTCGATATCGAAATGGGCTGGGACAATAAACGCGCAGCTTCCAGTGATAATGTTGAGCACTGTCTGGATTATTCTCAGGTTAGTGAAACGGTGATCCGGCATGTAGAAAACCAGCGATTTGCTCTCGTTGAACGAGTGGCGGAAGAAGTGGCGGATATTTTACTGAATCAGTTTCACTCGCCGTGGGTCAGAATTAAAGTCAGTAAGCCCGGCGCTGTGGCACAGGCAACCAGTGTGGGTGTCGTGATTGAACGTAAAGCCCGCTAGCGCTGGCTTTGTTCCCAGTCGGCGATGGCTAGCTGGCGTTGCCGTTCTAATTCTGTGCGAATCTCCGCTCCCTGAAAACCACGGACAATGATTTGCTGAACACTGACTTGAGCAGCAACAGTAAAAGCGCCGCGTAAATAGTTTTCAGAGGGATAGAGCGGTGTTTTCGAGCCGGTAGAGGCACAGATATCGGCTTTACTACAGATAATTAACTGCTCAAGGCGTTGCAGTTTTCGCCATACATCGATGGCATTGAACAGCGCCAGCACTTTTTCTGGCGGTAGTTGTTGAGCCGTATGTACCCAACCGGAATATTGAGCCACGATGCCGGTAAGATCCCGTACAGAATTAGGAATACGTAATCGTTCACACAACTGTTTAATCTGTTCACTTTCGATGTGAGTGCACAGTGAAGCAAACCGAATATCAATATCAGTGCTCAGATAAGTAGACATTTTCAGGACGTTCAGAGAATGAACGCCCATATTCAGACCAGTATCTGTGTGCTTGAGAGGAGCATCAAACAGGTTATTGAGTTCCGGAAAAAGAACAGCCAGAGCGCCACAATTGCGTAAAACCTGAAAATAAACCTGTGGGGATTGCGATGCGAGTGCTTTTTCCGTTTCCCGCCAGACTCGTTCAGGAGTTAGGGATGACAATTCACCACTCGCTGTCATTTCAGTGATCAGCGCCTGTGTTTCCGTTGCGATGGCAAAATCTAAATGAGCAAAACGGGCTGCAAAGCGGGCCAGACGTAATACTCGCAGCGGGTCTTCTGCAAATGCTGCTGAAACATGACGAAGGATACGCTTTTTCAGATCTTCAGTGCCCTGATACGGGTCGATCAATTCACCTTCGGCCGTTTGTGCGATGGCATTGATAGTCAGATCCCGACGCAAAAGATCTTCCTCTAGTGTGACATCAGGAGCGGCATAACAGGTAAATCCGGTATATCCCTGACCGGATTTTCGCTCTGTACGTGCCAGAGCATACTCTTCATGAGTCTGAGGATGCAGGAAGACGGGAAAATCTTTCCCGACCTGTTGATATCCCTGTGACAGGAGTTCTTCAGGGCTGCCGCCAACAACAACCCAGTCTCTTTCTGTAATCGGCAGATTCAACAGTTGATCACGAACGGCTCCGCCAACCAAGTAAACTTTCACGCTTGTGTCCTTTAAAGCTATATCCTTAAGACTATGTTCTTGAATCGATATTCCTGAACCCTGCATCCTTAAAACCGGCGTTTTAAAATCAGCTCATCCAGCGATCTTTGCGTTTCCGACGCGGAATGATATGCGGTAGAACAAGTCCCAACAGCAGGCCGATACCAGCGACAGCTCCGCCATACATGAACCACTGCAAAATGATTTCTCTTTGTTTATCATCGAGCTGTAGGTTAGCAATTTCTACTTTTTTCTCAGCGACAGTCAGCTTGTTATTGAGTTTGGTATTCTCGGCTTTTAAGTCATTGATGATTCTATCGCTGGCAGCGACTTTGTCCTGCATTTCAGCAGTACGTTCATTCCAGCTATTATCAATATTAGCCAATTGCTCAGTCAGCTTTTTAATTTTCTGTTCCATAGCGGGAATACGCTCGTGCACACTGGGAATAGCGCTGAGTTCACTGGATAAGATCCAGCTTGTACGCCCTTTGCTGTCCTTTATCTGCGAGTAGCCATTCTCTGATTTAGGATTCACCAGAATGACTTCTGAACCCGCATTCAATGAACCCGTAATGCGGTTCTGATTACTTGGGCCGCTACGAATGTAGGCTGATAGTTCATCGGAAACATAACGTTTTTCTTCAGCATGCACGGATAACGGAAGTGTAAAACCAAGTAATAAAATAAGTAATCGATGTAGTTTCTGCATTCTGTTGTCAACTGTTTTGGTGTATGTGATTAACGTGATTCAAGCTATCCAATTTTTCAAACTACTCAGGCTGATAGTAAAGAGTTAAGTTTGTGGGTGCAATCAGTAAACCAGAATGAATGTTCAATCAACTGACCGAATATCGATATTGTTAGGGTTTTTTTGATGGAGTAGCACAATCATTGTTGAGAGAACAGGCTATTGTGGTTTATTTTTCATATTCTGAAAAACTTCTCTGAAGAATTTCCCTGAAAAAACCGTGGTCAGGATGAAAAACGATCCGCGCAGTATGAACCGAGAGAGAGATAGATATGCGTTCTGTAGAAGTAGAGTTGAAACTGTCAGTAAAACCCGAAACGATATCGACAGTACGCGACCGATTATTCCAGCTTCCTAATCATTACACCTCACCACAACATTTGACCAATATTTACTTTGAAACACCGGATAACCAGCTGCGCCGCTGGGATATGGGGCTGCGTATTCGTGGTTTTGACCAACAGTATGAAATGACGATTAAAACAGCCGGGCGGGTTATTGGTGGTTTGCATCAGAGACCAGAATTCAACGTTCCTCTTCATCAGCCAAAACTGAATTTAGCCCTGTTTCCTGCTGATATCTGGCCTGAAAATACCGATATTACTCAATTGCAGGCTACATTGACGGATCTGTTCAGCACGGATTTTTCTCGTGAAAAATGGCTGGTGAACTATGGACAGAGTGAAATCGAAGTGGTTCTGGATAAGGGAGAAATTCGTGCCGGAGAGAAAACCTCGCCTATTTGTGAATTTGAACTGGAGCTGAAATCCGGGCAGGTGTCTGATGTGCTGTCATTAGCTGAGGAACTGGCGGTTCAGGGAGGATTACGACTGGCAAACAGTAGCAAAGCGGCACGGGGTTATGCGCTTGTCAGAGAAGTCTCGTCCATTAACTTGGCTGGTATGGAAGCGGAGATCTCTGAAATGCCGGAATGGCAGCAACCGTTATCTGTTCTTCTGACAGATATCCTGCAACAGTGGCAGGAACAAGAGGAAGGGTGGCTGGCAGGGACCAATGCAGGAAAAGCAGGCTTAGAGAAAGTTTTAAAACGGGCAGGGCTGGTGGTTGAAAAACAAGGCGGAACAGCTCCGGCACTGGGTTTATTGTCTGAATTAGAAGAGCGCCTTTCTAAGGCCGATGCAGAGACTGGTGCAGAGAACCTGTGTTACAACGCGAAATGGCTGCAATGTAAACTGGCTCTGACTCAGTGGTTGATGACCCAATTACCATAAACAATGGAACCTGACTATGCTGCCACTTTCATCCGTTTTAACTCATCAATTAAAGCATACGGTGATGCACTTTCAGCCATCATTCCGGCAATCAGAGGCAATCTCAGATAACTTTGCACCACATGAACAGGCGGTGTTGGCGATAAGTGACTTTGTAGCAGAAAATCTACTGACTCGTGCGGAATGGCTGGATGAGATCCGTCAGGATCCTCCGCAGCCTGATGAGTGGAAATACTATTCTACATGGCTGGCTGAATGGCTGAATCAGGCTTTATCTTCAGCCAATGACGAAAATACCCTCATGCGGGCTTTACGTCTTTTCCGCAACAGAATGTTGGTGAGAATTGCATGGTCACAGGCTCTGCATAGCAGTACAACAGAGCAGACATTGCAACAATTGAGTGTACTGGCGGAAACGCTGATTATTGCTGCCCGTGACTGGTTGTACCGTCATTGCTGTCAGAGTTGGGGAACGCCCACGGATCAGGCTGGTGTTGCACAGCCACTATTGATTCTCGGTATGGGTAAACTGGGTGGAGGAGAACTTAATTTCTCTTCTGACATTGATCTGATTTTTGCCTATCCGGAAAACGGTGTGACACGAGGTGGCCGCCGTGAAATGGATAATGCACAGTTTTTTACCCGGCTGGGGCAAAAACTGATCAAGGTATTAGATCAGCAGACGATCGATGGTTTTGTTTATCGTGTTGATATGCGATTACGCCCGTTTGGTGATAGCGGGCCGCTGGTATTCAGCTTCCCGGCACTGGAGGATTATTATCAGGAACAGGGGCGAGACTGGGAGCGTTATGCGTTAATCAAGGCGCGGATTCTGGGGCATGACGATCAGGCGTACTGTAACGAATTACGTCAGATGTTAAGGCCATTTATCTATCGCCGTTATATCGATTTCAGTGTGATCCAGTCGTTACGCAACATGAAGAATATGATTGAACGGGAAGTTCGTCGGCGTGGTTTAAAAGACAATATTAAATTGGGAGCTGGTGGAATTCGGGAAATTGAATTTATCACACAGGTATTTCAGTTGATCCGCGGAGGCAGAGAACCCATCCTGCAATCCCGTTCATTATTACGGGCACTGGAAGCCATCGAAACATTGGCATTATTAACTCAGGAGCAGGTCAGACAACTCAAAGAAAGTTACCTGTTCTTACGTCGGCTTGAGAATTTGCTGCAATCCATTCGTGATCAACAAACCCAGACGTTACCGGAAAGTGAGCTGGATCGTGCCCGTTTATGCTGGGGAATGGGATTTTCTGACTGGGATCACTTAATAGCAGAAACAGAAAAAAATATGCTGGTTGTGCGGGATATTTTTCAGCAGCTGATCGGTGATGAAACTGAGGGTAATGGGGAAGTCTCCGCTCATGTGCCGTTTAAGAGCCTATGGCTGGAGTATCTGAACAGAGACGAACTGATAGCACTTGTTCCTCATCTCAGTGAACCTGAAGCCCAAAAAATGCTCGAGACGATGGTGTCGCTACGTAACGATATCAGTAAGCGCACCATTGGCCCGCGGGGACGTGACGTGCTGGATCATCTGATGCCTCGTCTGCTGGCAAAGATTGTGGCAAGAGAAGACACCAATACCGTATTGGAGCGGGTTATCCCTTTATTGCTGAGTATTGTCAGCCGGACAACATATCTGGAGCTGATTCTGGAGTCAGAACAGGTGATGACCCACGTTATTCGTCTGTGTGCCGCTTCTCCGATGATTGCCTGCCAGCTTAGCCATCACCCTCTATTACTGGATGAATTACTCGATCCGACTTCATTGTATAAGCCATTACCGTTGGAGGCGTATCGGGATGAGCTGTATCAGTACTTATTGCGTATTCCCGAAGATGATGAAGAGCAGTTACTGGAAGCATTGAGGCAGTTCAAACAGGCGCAACTATTTCGGATAGCCGCAGAAGATATCGCGGGTGCCCTGTCGGTTATGAAAGTCAGCGATCATCTGACTTATCTGGCTGAAGCGATTATCGGCTCGGTGGTGCATCTGGCGTGGAACCAGATGGTAAAACGTTTCGGCACACCAACTCATTTATCGCAACGTCAGGGGCTTGGTTTTGCCATTCTGGGTTATGGCAAATTAGGTGGATGGGAACTGGGTTATGGTTCTGATTTGGATCTGGTGTTTTTACTGGATTGCCCGATTGGGGTAATGACTGATGGCGATCGTTCCATTGATGCCCGCCAGTTCTATTTGCGTCTGGCCCAGCGGATCCTTCATTTATTCAGTACCCGAACAGCTTCAGGGGTGTTGTATGAAGTGGATGCCCGACTGCGTCCGTCCGGCGAATCAGGCATGTTGGTCAGTACTCTTGAAGCCTTTGATGAATATCAGAAAAAAGAGGCATGGACGTGGGAGCATCAGGCGTTGATTCGTGCCCGGATGGTATTTGGTGATGAAAAAATGCGGAGCGATTTTGAGCGTATTCGCGGTGAAACGCTATGTATGCCACGGGAGCCTGAACTGTTGCGCCAGCAAGTACGTGAAATGCGCGAAAAAATGTATCGGCATCTGGGAAGCCATCAACATGGTCAGTTTGATATTAAAGCTGATCCCGGAGGGATCACAGACATTGAATTTATCGCCCAATATCAGGTACTGCGTTACGCTCCTGAAAACGCCAAACTGACCCGCTGGTCTGATAATGTCCGCATTTTTGAGTTAATGGCTGAATACAATATTATGGACGAGGAGGAAGCAAGTGCACTGACACAGGCTTATATTACTCTGCGTAATGAACTGCACCAGCTTGCTTTACAGGCACTATCCAGCCATGTGCCTGCTGAACGGTTCATCCAACAGAAAGCACTCGTACACAATAGCTGGCAGAAATGGCTTGGAGATAAAGCACAGTGAGTCTGGCTTTTTCTGAGGGTTCTTTCTGGCATTCTGGCTGGTTATGGTAATATCCGCCACAATTTATTCTGATATTTGGAGCATGGGATGAACGTAGCACTCCCTGATTTTCACCGTGCAGGTGTTTTGGTTGTTGGCGATGTCATGTTAGATCGCTATTGGTACGGCCCAACCAGCCGCATTTCACCGGAAGCGCCGGTTCCTGTTGTTAAAGTTGACACCATCGAAGAACGTCCGGGCGGAGCAGCTAACGTTGCTATGAATATTGCATCATTGGGCGCTAATTCACATTTAATCGGGTTAACGGGTATTGATGATGCAGCCCGTGCATTAAGCGAAAAACTGAGCAGCGTGAAAGTCCGGTGTGACTTTGTTTCCGTTTCAACCCATCCGACTATTACGAAATTACGTATTCTTTCCCGTAATCAGCAACTGATCCGTCTGGATTTCGAAGAAGGCTTCCAGAACGTAGATGCTCAGCCAATGCTGGAGAAAATTCAGCAAGCTCTGCCAAATATCGGTGCACTGGTATTGTCCGATTACGCTAAAGGCGCGCTGAGTCAGGTTCAGGCAATGATTAAGCTGGCAAATGATGCTGGTGTCCCAGTTCTGATTGACCCTAAAGGCCACGACTTTGAGCGTTATCGTGGCGCAACCCTGCTGACTCCGAATATGTCAGAATTTGAAGCTGTGGTTGGTCATTGTAAAGATGATGATGAACTGGTGCGCAAAGGTACGCAGCTGGTACAGGATCTGGAACTGAAAGCGCTGTTAATCACCCGTTCAGAGCGTGGCATGAGTCTGCTGCGTGTCGGGCAGCCTCCTTTACATCTGCCAACGCAGGCGCAGGAAGTTTTTGATGTAACGGGCGCCGGTGACACGGTAATTGGTGTTCTGGCAACGGCAATTGCAGCTGGTAAGCCACTGGCTGAAGCCTGTTATCTGGCTAATGCGGCTGCGGGAGTGGTAGTCGGTAAACTGGGTACCTCCACTGTTTCCCCGGTGGAGTTGGAAAATGCTGTGCGTGGACGTGCAGAAACAGGCTTTGGTGTGATGAATGAATCACGCCTGAAAGAAGTCGTTGAACAGGCGCGTCAGCGCGGTGAACGCATCGTGATGACGAACGGCTGTTTCGATATTCTCCATGCGGGGCATGTTTCTTATTTATCCAATGCCCGTAAACTGGGCGATCGCCTAATTGTGGCAGTTAACAGTGATGCCTCAACCAGACGCCTGAAAGGTGAAACGCGACCTGTTAATCCGCTGGAACAACGAATGATTGTACTGTCTGCACTGGAGTCAGTGGACTGGGTTGTTGCATTTGAAGAAGATACACCGCAGCGCCTGATTGCTGGTATTTTGCCTGATATTCTGGTCAAGGGCGGGGATTATAAGCCTGAAGAGATCGCTGGCAGTGAGGAAGTCTGGGCCGCTGGTGGTGAAGTGCAGGTGCTGAATTTTGAAGACGGTATCTCAACGACCAATATTATTAAGGCGATAAAAAGTCAGTAATTTTATCTGAGCCATAATGCCGTTATGTTTTTTTCGTAATTTCACGGGTGACATCAACGGCATAGCCTAAATGATTGGGAGAATTGTATTTTGTTGCAATTCTCCTTATGTATTAATCAGCTTTCTTTTCGCCATGACTCTCTTCGGCATCAACCGCTGTTTTTGGGGCTTCGAAACGAGCTTCCAGTTCGTTCAGGCGCTGTTCCATACTGATCAGTTTTTCACGGGTACGCAGTAAAACCTGAGTCTGAACATCAAATTCCTCACGGTTGACGAGATCCAGCTTACTCAACTGAGATTGCAATACCGTGCGCAATTTTTTCTCTATATCATCACCAAACTCTTTTACACCTTTCGGCATCGCATTGTGGATTTGGCGGGCAATTTGTTCAATTTTTTTCGGATCGAGCATAATGGGTATCCTTTTACTGACAGCGTCAGTTCAATCACCGGGCTGTTATTAATAAAAATAATGTTGTCGCTATTTTAATACCTGCTGGCGAAAGCACAAATGATTGAGAGACAGGTTTTATATTTGGTTTTTACTAATTGCCCTGATGAAGCATTAACGTTATAGTCGAATGGCTTATCTCAGGGCAGGGTGAAAGTCCCTACCGGCGGTAAAATGAAATTATCTTCTGGTGATTTCATGAAGCCCGCGAGCGCTCTATTTGTTGTTATCTCGTTGTTGTTAAAAATACAACCAATCGGGATATAAATAGAGGTCAGCAGATCCAGTGTGACTCTGGAGCCGACGGTTATAGTCCGGATGGGAGAGAATAACAGCATCAATCGGGCGCTTGCGCTCGTCTGTTGTTTTTTTTGCTTCATTTTTAAGCAATATCAACTCCTCAAAATCGCCCTGATTCTGGTAACCCATATACTTAAAAGAGGTTTTTTTACCATGAATCAGACGCTACTTTCTTCCTATGGCACTCCATTCCAACGTGTTGAACGCGCGATCGCGGCTTTACGTGCTGGCGGTGGGGTAATGGTACTGGATGATGAAAATCGTGAAAATGAAGGTGATATGATTTTCGCCGCCGAAACCATGACTGTGGAACAAATGGCATTAACCATTCGTCATGGCAGCGGAATTGTATGTCTCTGCATGACAGATGAGCGCCGTCGGCAATTACAGTTGCCTATGATGGTGGAAAACAATTCAAGCCAGTATCAGACGGCTTTTACTATTACGATTGAAGCTGCACAGGGAGTGACAACAGGCGTATCTGCCGCAGATCGTATTACAACCATTCGTGCGGCTATTGTAGATGGCGCGCAGCCGGATGATCTGAATCGTCCGGGTCATGTTTTTCCTCTGCGGGCGCAGAACGGGGGGGTTTTAACCCGCCGTGGTCATACAGAAGCAACGATTGATTTGGTCAAACTTGCAGGCTTCAAACCAGCAGGTGTGTTGTGTGAGCTGACGAATGATGATGGCTCCATGGCCAGAGCACCTGAGGTGATTGAATTTGCTCAACAGCACGATATGCCAGTGGTCACAATTGAAGATTTGGTTGAGTATCGCATTAAAATGGAAAAAGCTGTTGGCTGATTCAGTTCGGTGGTTTTCTTCTACTGATATCGTCCTCCATTAGCATGGAATATCTCATGGTTCTCAATTTGTAGCTGATAAAACTACATTCCGAGTCATGATGGGTAAAAAAAGTTCGGAATAAAAGGCCGAACAGGATAGAATATATCAGTTCTTATCGCATGTACGCTTATAAGGCCGCAGTCCACACCCTGTGGCCTTTCAGTATTTTTAAAGTACCCCATCATTTTTTGATTGGTCATATTCAGGGAAGAAACATCATAATCTTGCCATAATTTTTTTGTCGCTATCCATAATCCACCATGTTTGATTTGCTGTATGAGGGACGAGAATGAGTCTCCTGAGAATGCCCGCCTTGTTCATTGGTCACGGTAGTCCAATGAATGCCATTGAAGATAATTGTTATTCACGAGCCTGGTTTGAATTAGGGCAAAAACTCCCCAGACCAAGAGCCATTCTGGTAATTTCTGCGCATTGGTATATAGATGGTACTGCTGTGACGGCAATGTCTCAGCCCAGAACTATCCACGATTTTGGTAATTTTCCCCGTGAATTGCATGAAAAACAGTATCCAGCGAGAGGTTTTCCTGAACTGGCTGTTTTGGTACAGGATATTCTTGAGCCGATTGAGGTCGAAACTGATTTTGACGAATGGGGATTGGATCATGGCTCCTGGGGAATATTAGCTAAAATGTACCCTGATGCGGATATTCCGGTGGTCCAGCTGAGCATAGATCGTAATCAGTCGACCGCTTTCTATTATGATATAGGGAGAAAACTATCTATGTTACGGGATGAAGGCGTTATGATCATCGGCAGCGGGAATGTCGTGCATAACCTGCCAGCCGAAGAGCTGGGTGCAGAACCTTACCCGTGGGCACTTTCTTTTGAGCAGTTTGTCCGTGAAAACCTGGCTAGCATTGAAGAGCCACACCCGTTACTTCAGGCTTTGGACAGGGAAGATGGTAAATTATCCCACCCGACACCTGAACACTTTATGCCACTTTTCTATGTACTGGGAACATGGGATAAAGAAGAGCCAATTTCAACGCCAGTTGAAGGGATTGAAGATGGCTCCTTAAGTATGCTGACAATCCAATTAGGGTAATAAATACCCTTCACCTTTCGAACGGGCACTTTATTGGCTACGCTTGCCCACCCCAGTCACATAGTTATCTATGTTCCTGGGGGTTTACTACCTGTTCGCTAATGCCATGTAATTCAACATCGATTAGATATGACTGAATTAATCCAGAATGATATGCGGATAGAAGCGGGACAGATCCTGTGTGATTAATTCCCGGTCTTCGCGGATACAGATACCCGCAGCCTGATCGTTCACTAACCAGCTTCCTACCAGCGCATGGTTATCGCCGAATTTAGGCAGGGCATGGAACTGCTGAACAATCATGCCTTCTTCACCATAAGGGCCATCTGCACTGGCTATTTCCCGGCCATTCTCGATAATACGGATATTGGCCCCTTCACGTGAAAATAAAGGCTTAATCACGTAGCTGTCCATGTCTGCAGGACGTTCATCAGCAAAATAAGCAGGCAACAAATTAGGATGATTCGGGAACATTTTCCATAGCATCGGCAATAATGCTTTGTTGGAAATAATACTCTTCCATGCTGGTTCAAGCCAACGGACTCCAGCATCAGCCAGTTTGGTCGAGAATATTTCACGCAGCATGAATTCCCACGGATACAGCTTAAACAGATTACCGATCACCTGATCCTGTAAATCTGTAAATTGCCCCTTTTCACCCAGACCGATATCTTCAATAAACAGGAATTCTGTCGGAATACCGGCTTCTGAAGCACAATCCTGCAAATACTGGATTGTGCCACGGTCTTCTTCACTATCCTGACAACATGCCATATGCAGCAGGCCAAACCCGTGTTTTTCGCGTAACAGCGCAAAACGTTCGATCAGCTTTTCCTGTAGGCTGTTGAATTGGTCTGCATTCGACGGCAGATTACCGGCATTGACCTGATCTTCCAGCCAGATCCACTGGAAGAATGCCGACTCATACAGGGATGTCGGGGTATCGGCATTATTTTCCAGCAGTTTTGGTGGATTCTGACCATCGTAGGCGAAATCCAGACGGGAATAGAGTGAAGGCTGGCTGGTTACCCATGAAGAGCGAACAAACTCCCAGCAATGCTTAGGGATCTGGAATTTTGTCAGCAGTTCTTCACTATTGATGACTTTTTCTACAACCTGCAAACACATCTGATGCAGCTCTGCGGTAGCATCTTCAATTTCTTCAATCTGACCCAGACTGAACTGATAGTAGGCTTCTTCACTCCAGTAAGGCTGGTCATACATGGTATGGAAATTGAAGCCATATTCTGTTGCTTTTTCGCGCCAGTCCGGGCGCTCAGTAATACTAATGCGTTTCATCTTTACTTAATACTCACTTTGACTTAGCCGCCCATTGAACGGGAAGAACTGGAACTTGAGCCAGCAGATGAACGCTGCATACTGGATTGTTTTGCCACCGAATCACCGAACCCGCCACGCGTAATTGTCGTTGTGGTTGCCGGTTTTGGTGCCATTGCGGTTTTTGGTACAGACATGCTACGACCGCCAGCGGTAGCCGGGCCATAACTTTTACCTGTAGCGTCAACAAATTTACCATTAGCCGGGCTGCTGGCTGATTTTGATGAGAACAGCGGTTGCGAAGGCGCAGACCTGTTACCCATCAGGTGCCCCATCATATAACCCGCCATCAAAGGCATCCAGAAGCTTCCGCTACTGCTTTGTGCCTGTGCCTGAGTGCCGACACCTGCCTGTGCAGGAGCCTGAGTACACTGCTGTTCACCAAATTCCGCCACGCAGTCTTCACGGGTCGCATATTTTGGTGCGGTTTTCTCTGCTTCTTTCAGGGCGTTGTTATAAGCAATGGTACATTGTTCACTTTGAGAAGGATTTGCCTTGGAACACTCATCGGCATTGGTGTAAAGCGATACCGTTTCATCGTTCTGTTCACAGGCAGAAAGCATGAAAACAGCACTGACAGCGAGTGCCACAGGTGCCAGACGATATTGTTTCCACGCTTTGCGGAAACTATCGCGGTTAATCTCTTTTGTCCGTTTCATTGTCATAGGGAGCATCCATCTTAAAGGTATCAGGTTAGATTAAGAGCTAATCCCACCAGTAATTCACAATGGGATGGCTTATACCCGTCGTCTTTCAAATGGCCTCTTTGTTGGCTGCACTCGCTCACCCCAGTCACATAGTTATCTATGCTCAGGGGACTTGCTCTTTTGCCGCTGCGATGCAACTCGAAATCCATAGGGTATATTAGGCTCTATTAAAAATAGCCCACACAACGGCGGGCTGTTTATTGAGTATAGCGCGTTTAATATAACGTTTTTTAATCTAAAACGATAGCGCGTTAATTCAGCGAATTGATGGTGTTTTCATCTCTTTAATAATATTGCTGGCAGAGGTTGAAACCTGTGTTCCCAGTATATTATTCAGTGCCGCCAGATCGTCTTCGTTCAAAGTACCACGGGATTGCTGATTAACCAGTAGACTTATCAGGTACTTATATCGTGCCTGCGAAAGATTCTTTTTGGCCTGATACAGTTTGGTGGTTGAGTCCAGCACGTCAACGATAGTACGGGTTCCTACCTGATAACCGGCTTCCATTGAGTGCAGCGAGCTTTCTGCGGAAAGCACGGCTTGTTTGTTCGCTTCAATACTACTGATAGAAGCTGCAATATCATTGGAGGAAGAACGAACATCCTGAATAACCTTGCGGTAAGTATTTTCCAAATCCTGACTGCTGGAGAGGAAATCATATTTAGCCTGTTCTACCTGAGAGCTGGTCGCTCCGCCGCTGTAAAGTGGCAGGCTGAATGAGACACTAACAGAATTGTTGCCTCTATACTGGTTGTTACTTTCACCGGGATTGCCATGACGCGTGTGATCATTCTCAACTCCTGTACTGGCTGACAACCCGAGAGTTGGCATATAACCAGTCTGAGCATCTTTGATCTGCTCACGTTTCAAATCTTGCATCAAGCGTGCAGATAACAGGTTGAGATTGCGGGTTTCGGCTTCTTTCAGCAAGTCTTCAGCTGGTTTTGGCTTACTTGTCTTGAAGTGGTCAATGTTCAATGAAGCCAGCTGTGGGTAATAAACACCGGTAATCAGGCGCAATTTTTCCAGTGAGTTATCCAGCTCATTACGGTCATAAACTTCCTGTGCCAGAATAGAATCATACTGGGCCCGGGCGTTCTGGACGTCAGTAATCGCGGCCAGCCCCACATTGAAGCGCTGGGTTGTCTGATCCAGTTGCCGGTAGAGTGAGGATTTCTGAGCTTCGCTATAGGTCAGAGCATCAATTTTGCTCAGGACATCAAAATAAGCATTGGCGGTATCCAGAATTAATTTCTGCTGGGCTGCCTGATAGCTGATATCGGCAATCCCTGCTTTCTTTTCTGCCTGATTCAGCTTACTCCAGAAGGACATATCAAAAATGCTCTGTTTCAGCGATAAAGCTGCGTTGGTACCATGAGTTTCCCGTTTACCGTTGCGAAAAGCTTTAGTATAGCTGGCTCCCGCATTCAGGCTTAATTGAGGTAACAAAGGGCTGCGGGCTACATCAATCCCTTCAAAAACCGAATTGCGATCAGCCAGCGCCTTAAGCAACTCAGGGTTAGTTTCTTTCGCCTGTTTATAAATTTGTAACAGGTCTTCTGCGTAGCCTGAAGTACTGAAACCTACCAGATTCATAGCGATAAAAAGAGATAGCAATTTTTTCATTTGCGTTCCTTGTTGTGCAGCTATTTTGCTTAAGTTGCCTCTGCATAAAAACAATATCACAGATTCTAGCAGAGAATACTTGCAGTATAAGGTGGCTGTTTGTGCCATATTGCCTTATTTTCTAGTGTGTTTGTATCTTCAAAATCAATTTACTTAGAACAATGTGAAAAAATACATTTTAATAGTAGAGAATTAAAAGATAACAAACAGGAGCTTTTATGCGCGAAGATCTTACCTCACCGCTTATTTCTACAAAATCGATAGATTCAGAAAAACCATTTACGTTTTCGAAACAAGATGTTGAAGTTATTTCCCGAAAAACACTCTATCACGGTTTTTTCAAAATGACGGAGTATCAATTCAGGCACCGTCTGTTTCGTGGAGGATGGAGCGGGAATATTAAGCGTGAAGTATTTGAACGGGGCCATGCCGGCGTTTTGTTGCCTTATGATCCGGTGCGTGATGAAGTTGTCCTGATTGAACAGATCCGCATTCCGGCGATAGAAACCAGCCAGACACCGTGGTTGCTGGAAGTGATTGCCGGCATGATTGAAGAAGGGGAAGATGTTGAGCAGGTTGTCCGCCGTGAAGCGATAGAAGAAGCGGGGATTGAAGTTAAACGTTGTCAGCCGGCATTGAGTTACCTTGCAAGCCCCGGAGGAACAACAGAGCGCATGAGTATTTTTGTAGGAGAAGTCAACTCTTCTACTGCCTCAGGTATTCATGGTCTGGAAGGGGAAAATGAAGATATCCGGGTACTGGTTGTCAGCAGAAAGCAGGCTTATCAATGGGTTGAAGAGGGAATTATTGATAATGCGGCTTCCGTTATTGCAATACAGTGGCTGGCATTGCACCATGAAAAACTGAAAAAAGAGTGGCTGGAAATATAAGCTGCAATTTGTGTTGGGAAACGTGAAGTGTGCCCCAGTCAGCAGATCTTATGTATAAAGACACGTTAGAATGACCCTCTATGACCGACAGGAAAAGGAAACCATTTGGAAAGCCTGCTTGAAATACCTGTGGCGAAAGGCGCCACAGCAAGAATATTGCAAATCACTGACATGCACCTTTTTGCCAATAAAGGTGGCTCACTGCTGGGTATCAATACCTACCGCAGTTATCATGCTGTGTTGGATGCGATCCTTGAGCAGAATATTGATATTGATTTGGTCGTTGCGACCGGCGATTTAGTTCAGGATCAGACTCCCGGTGCCTATCAGAATTTTGTTGAAGGCATTGCCCGTTTGCCCGCCCCTTGTGTCTGGTTACCCGGTAATCACGATTATCAGCCTGCTATGGTTGATGTACTGGCAGCGGCAGGGATTTCACCTTCCAAGCAAATATTTATTGGCCAGCACTGGCAGCTTATCATGCTGGATAGTCAGGTTCAGGGTGTTCCCCACGGCGAATTAACGGAATACCAGCTGGAATGGATGAGTAAATGTCTGGATGAACACAGTGATCGTCAGGCGATTATCATGCTTCATCATCATCCTGTACCATCAGGCTGTACATGGCTGGATCAGCACAGTCTGCGCAATGCTCCTGCACTGGCAGAATGCCTGAAGGGTAAATCGCAGGTGAAAACAATACTGTGCGGGCACATCCACCAAGAGCTGGATGTAATGTGGAATGGTATTCGTGTGATAGCAACACCATCAACCTGTGTGCAATTTAAGCCACATTGTACTAATTTTATGCTTGATACAGTGGCTCCGGGTTGGCGTTACCTTGAATTGCCTGTGACTGGTGGCGGAGAAGCAGAACTGCAAACGCAGCTTTATAGGCTCAAGAGTAATGAATTCTGCCCGGATTTAGATTCGGACGGGTATTAATGTCAACGTTACTTTACCTACATGGTTTTAACAGTTCATCCCAATCAGCAAAAGCAACTGCGCTGAAGACATGGTTGCACCAGCAGCACCCCGAAATAGAGATGCTGGTGCCACAATTGCCTCCTTATCCCGAAGATACGGCAGCCTTACTGGAAGAAATAGTGATGAGCCGCTCAGGGGAACATATCGGTTTGGTTGGTTCCTCATTAGGAGGTTATCTGGCCATCTGGCTTTCACAATGCTTTGGCCTGCCAGCCGTAGTCGTCAATCCTGCGGTTCGTCCATTCGATCTTCTTCAGGATTATCTTGGGGAAAACGTGAATCCTTATACCGAAGAGCGGTATACTCTTGAAGAAAGCCACATTCATGACCTCAAAGTAATGCATATTGACCCGCTGGAATCACCGGATCTTATCTGGTTATTGCAGCAAACCGGGGACGAAGTGCTGGACTACCGTCAGGCGGTTGCCTACCTGATGCAGTGCAGACAAACCGTCGAATCTGGTGGAAATCATGCATTTATTGGTTTCGAATACTATTTTCCTCAAATCATTGACTTCTTGGGGCTAGCCAGCGGCAATAGTAAAAAAATTGCCAAAAATAGGTAAGCGACTGGTATTATCAACAGTATCTATCCAATGGATTCCGGGTTAACGCCGTTCTGATGGCGTTCCGGAATACGTAGGGTAATCAATACTGATTGGCCCTTTAATCATGAAGCAACCGACAGAATTACAACATGACTCAATCTAGTTATAACGCAGAGGCCATTGAAGTCCTCAGTGGCCTGGAGCCAGTTCGTCGCCGCCCAGGAATGTATACCGACACCGCCCGCCCGAACCATCTGGCACAGGAAGTGATCGATAATAGTGTGGACGAAGCGCTAGCTGGTCACGCGAAGCATATTCAAGTGATTCTCCACAGCGATCAGTCTCTGGAAGTGATAGATGATGGCCGTGGTATGCCGGTTGATATCCATCCTGAAGAAAAAGTATCAGCAGTTGAATTGATCCTGACCCGCCTGCATGCGGGTGGTAAATTTTCCAATAAAAACTACCAGTTCTCCGGAGGCTTGCACGGGGTTGGTATTTCGGTCGTTAATGCCCTGTCCAAACGGGTCGAAGTAACTGTTCGTCGCGATAGTCAGGTTCATCAGATCGCCTTCGAAAATGGCGATAAAGTACAGGAACTGGCTGTTATAGGCAGTTGCGGAAAACGTAACACCGGAACCAGTGTGCATTTCTGGCCGGATGAAAGCTATTTCGATATCCCCCGTTTTTCGACCTCACGTCTGGCCCATTTGCTGAAAGCAAAAGCGGTTCTGTGCCCCGGCGTTGAAATTATCTTTAAGGATAAACTGGCCGGAACCGAGCAAAAATGGTGTTATGCCGACGGGCTGACTGACTATTTGCTGGAAGCGGTTAATGGGCTGGTGACATTACCTCAGGCCCCGTTTGTCGGTGCCCTCAGTGGCGAAACTGAAGCAGTGGACTGGGCGCTGCTCTGGCTGCCTGAAGGCGGTGAATTACTGGCGGAAAGCTATGTTAACCTGATCCCGACGATACAGGGCGGTACCCACGTCAATGGTTTGCGTCAGGGGTTGCTGGATGCAATGCGTGAGTTCTGTGAATTCCGCAACATTTTGCCTCGTGGCGTCAAACTTTCTGCTGACGATATCTGGGATCGCTGTGCTTATGTATTATCCCTCAAAATGCAGGATCCACAATTTGCCGGGCAGACTAAAGAACGTCTGTCATCGCGCCAGTCTGCGGCTTTCGTTTCCGGTGTTGTCAAAGATGCATTCAGCCTGTGGCTGAATCAGCATATTCAGGAAGCAGAGCAATTGGCTGAAATGGCTATTGCCAGCGCCCAGCGCCGCATGCGCGCGGCCAAGAAAGTGGTACGTAAGAAGCTGACCAACGGCCCGGCATTACCGGGGAAACTGGCTGATTGTACCTCGCAGGATCTGAATGTTACTGAACTGTTTCTGGTGGAAGGGGATTCTGCGGGTGGTTCTGCCAAACAGGCCCGTGACCGCGAATTTCAGGCCATTATGCCTCTGCGCGGTAAGATACTGAATACATGGGAAGTCTCTTCAGATGAGGTATTGGCTTCGCAGGAAGTACATGATATTTCGGTCGCAATCGGTATCGATCCTGACAGTGAAGATCTCAGCCAGCTGCGTTACGGTAAAATCTGTATTCTGGCCGATGCGGATTCTGATGGTCTGCACATTGCAACGTTGCTGTGCGCCTTGTTTGTCCGCCATTTCCCGACGCTGGTCAAACGTGGTCACGTTTATATGGCGATGCCACCACTGTATCGCATTGACCTTGGTAAAGAAGTTCACTATGCACTGGATGAAGGTGAAAAGAGTGCGGTACTTGACCGTCTGAGCCGTAAGCGTGGTAAGCCAAATGTTCAGCGCTTCAAAGGGTTGGGTGAAATGAACCCGATGCAGTTGCGTGAAACTACGCTAGACCCCAATACTCGCCGTCTGGTGCAATTGACTATCAATGATGAAAATTATCAGGAAACCCTTTCCGTTATGGATATGCTTCTGGCGAAGAAACGCTCGGAAGACCGCCGTAACTGGCTGCAAGAAAAGGGTGATTCCATTGATATTGAAGTATAGCAATTGAATTGAAATTTAAACCCGGTAGATTTCAAGATACATAGCGGCCAACTAAAGCGGCAACTTGAAAGATGACGGGTTTTGAGGAAATTAATACATGAGTGAAATAACTCACGATGGAGTGGAACGTCAGCCGCTCCACACATTCACTGAAAACGCCTATCTGAATTATTCCATGTACGTCATCATGGACAGGGCGCTGCCTTTTATCGGTGATGGATTAAAACCCGTACAGCGTCGCATCGTCTACGCGATGTCAGAGCTTGGGCTGAGTAGCAGTGCAAAATTCAAAAAATCTGCTCGTACTGTCGGTGATGTACTGGGTAAATATCATCCACATGGTGATGGTGCCTGTTACGAAGCAATGGTGCTGATGGCACAGCCTTTTTCTTACCGTTATCCACTTGTGGACGGTCAGGGAAACTGGGGTGCTCCGGATGATCCGAAATCTTTTGCGGCCATGCGTTATACCGAATCCCGTTTGTCTAAGTATGCAGAGTTGCTGCTGAGTGAATTGGGGCACGGGACAGTAGACTGGGTGCCAAACTTTGATGGTACATTGCAGGAGCCGAAAATGCTGCCTGCGCGTCTGCCTAATATCCTGCTGAACGGCACAACAGGTATTGCTGTTGGTATGGCAACGGATATACCGCCTCATAACTCACGTGAAGTGGCCAGTGCGCTGATTTCCATACTGGATAAACCAGAGTCTTCACTTGATGAAGTGATGGAGCACGTTAAAGGCCCGGATTACCCGACAGATGCGGAAATCATTACTTCGAAAGAAGATATCCGTAAGATCTACAAAAATGGTCGTGGCTCGATACGCATGCGTGCCGTGTGGTCAAAAGAAGAGGGTAACGTTGTCATTACCGCTCTGCCACATCAGGTATCTGGTGCGAAAGTATTAGAACAGATTGCCAGCCAGATGCGCTCGAAGAAGTTGCCGATGGTTGATGATTTGCGGGATGAATCCGATCACGAGAACCCGACGCGTCTGGTGATTGTGCCCCGGACTAACCGTGTGGATGTCGAGCAGGTTATGAACCACCTGTTTGTCACCACCGATCTGGAAAAGAGCTATCGTGTTAACCTCAACATGATTGGTCTCGACAATCGCCCAAGTGTTAAAGGTCTGGTTGAAATTCTCAGTGAATGGCTGGTATTCCGTCGTGAAACGGTACGTAACCGCCTTAACCACCGTCTTGAAAAAGTGCTCAAGCGGCTGCATATTCTGGAAGGTTTGCTGGCAGCCTATCTCAATATTGATGAAGTGATCCATCTTATCCGTAGTGAAGATGAGCCAAAGCCAGTGCTGATGCAGCGTTTTGGTTTAACTGAAACACAGGCAGAAGCGATTCTGGAACTGAAACTACGTCATCTGGCAAAACTGGAAGAAGTCAAAATCCGGGGTGAGCAGGATGAACTGGCAAAAGAGCGGGACAAACTTCAGGCTATCCTTGGTTCTGAGCGCAAGCTGAACACGCTGCTGAAAAAAGAGATTATTGCCGATGCGGAAAACTATGGTGATAAGCGTCGTTCTCCGCTGAAAGAACGCTCAGAAGCGAAGGCAATGAGCGATCACGATATTCTGCCATCAGAGCCGATTACGGTTGTGATGTCTCAAATGGGCTGGGTTCGTAGCGCAAAAGGACATGAGATTGATCCTACGGGTTTAAATTACAAATCTGGTGACAGCTATCGCGATGCTGTGCGTGGTAAGAGTAATCAGCCGGTAGTCTTTATTGATAGTACCGGGCGTAGTTATTCTATTGATCCTCTGGATTTACCGTCAGCCAGAGGGCAGGGAGAGCCTTTGACCGGTAAACTGGCATTACCGGCCGGAGCATCCGTTGAGCATCTTCTAATGGCGAAAGAAGATCAGAAACTCCTGATGGCATCCGATGCGGGTTATGGCTTCATCTGTACCTTCAGTGACTTAATTGCCAAGAACCGGGCAGGGAAGGCCCTGATTACGTTGCCACAAAACGCTAAGGTCATGTCACCATTAGAGATCGGCAATGAACAGGATGATATGTTACTGGCGATCACCAAAGCGGGACGCATGTTGATGTTTCCTGTCGCTGATCTCCCGCAACTGTCAAAAGGTAAGGGCAATAAAATAGTTTCCATTACCTCGGCGCAGGCGGCTTCCGGAGAAGATATATTGAGCTGGTTGCTGGTATTGCCGCCAAAATCTTCAATCACGCTTTATTTCGGTAAGCGAAAATTACAGCTTCAGCCAGAGGAATTGCAGAAATTCCGGGCAGAAAGAGGCCGTAAAGGAACAGCCCTGCCGCGTGGCTTACAGCGTGTCGAGCGTGTAGAAATAGAACCAAAATTGAACTAAATATAATTTCAGTTTTATATAATTAAATAACCCTGACAGCAGGCCAGTACAACACTGGCCTGCCTTGCAAGAGGAAACTATGCTAACCATTATTCGTGGGATCATTGTTATTCTGTTCACCTTTCTAGTCTGTATATTCGGTGGGATTTACTGCCTATTCAGCCCCCGTGATCCGCGCCATGTGATGACCTTTGGCCGGGCATTTGGCAAGCTGCACACAATATTCGGTATCAAACTTATTGAACGTATTCCTGAAGATGCGCCACAAGTCGGCCCAAGCATCTATATCGGTAATCACCAGAACAATTTCGACATGGTAACCATGTCAAACGCTGTACAGCCCCGCACGGTGACTGTTGGTAAAAAAAGTCTGGTTTTTATTCCTTTCTTTGGTCAGTTGTACTGGCTGACAGGCAATATCCTGATTGACAGACAAAACCGGACAAAAGCTCACGGGACGATTTCACAGGTTGTTGAGCAGATTAAAAAGAACAGTGTTTCTGTCTGGATGTTCCCGGAGGGTACCCGCAGTCGTGGTCGTGGTTTAATGCCGTTTAAAACGGGAGCCTTCCATGCAGCCATTGCGGCCGGAGTGCCGATTGTACCGGTTTGTGCTTCTTCAACACATGGCAAAATCAAGCTTAATCGCTGGAATAATGGCACAGTTATTGTTGAAATGCTGCCGCCTATTGATACCACGAAATATACAAAAGAGCGGGTTCGTGAATTGGCTGAACATTGTCATCAGGTGATGAAGGCCAAAATTGAAGCGCTGGATAAAGAAGTTGAGGAGCTTAACAAGCGCAGTTAATTGAATTAAAAATAACTCACGCTATTTTTACGAAGTACTCCTTTCTGATATGGGGATGAATTCTGACTATAAATTTAAGATAGTTTTAGAATTTATCCCCTGTTCGCGATATGATTGCTTTTTGATAAATTAACGTTTTTTATTAAACGCAATCGATAAGATATATACCTATACCCAGTGGATTTCAACGCGTGTCCAACAAAGACACGATTTGGAAGACAAAGGGTAGTACCGCCGCGATATAATTTGAAATCAATTAGATATGAATAAGCACCCAATTTGGGTAGCTATTCTTTCTTTTCGTGGAGCTCATTCCTGCCGTGGAGAAAATATGTCACTGAGTCGGCGCCAATTTATTCAGGCATCTGGTTTAGCAGTATGTTTAGGAGCGCTCCCCTTTGCTGTTCAGGCAGATAAAGACCAACAAATAGCATTACCTGTTCCCCCCTTACTGGAATCTCGCGGTGGCCAGCCCCTGTTTTTAGCTCTTCAGAGAGCCAGCTGGTCTTTTGACGGGGAAAATAAGGCGTCAGTGTCGGGTATCAATGGCCTTTATCTGGGGCCGACTATTCGTGTCCGTAAAGGGGATAACGTTAAACTGATATACAGTAATCGCCTGTCAGAGCCGGTTTCAATGACTGTAAGCGGGTTACAGGTACCCGGAACACTGATGGGTGGTGCATCACGCCTGATCCCTGTTCATGGGAACTGGTCTCCGGTCATTCCGATTGATCAGCCAGCAGCAACATGTTGGTATCACGCCAATACACCACATCGGATGGCGGAACAGGTTTATGCAGGATTAGCAGGAATGTGGCTGGTGGAAGACGAAAATACTCATCGCCTGCCTTTACCCAGACATTATGGTGTTGATGATTTTCCGGTTATTTTGCAGGACAAACGATTGGATAGTTTTGGTACGCCCCGCTATGACAAGGCTTCTGCCAGTCAGGGATTCCTTGGGGATACACTGGTTATTAACGGGGTGGAAAACCCGTTTATCGAAGTTGCCAAAGGGTGGATCAGGCTGCGTCTGTTAAATGCTGCCAATGCCCGCCGTTTCCAATTACAGCTCAGTGATGACCGGCCTTTCTATATGATTGCGACTGATCAGGGGTTATTGCCAGCACCGGTGGCGGTTCAGACGCTTTCACTGGCACCGGGAGAACGCCGTGAAGTGCTGATTGATATGTCGAAAGCCGACAGTGTTGTTATCACAGCGGGAGAATCTGCCGGCATGATTGATCGTCTGAAAGGGTTGTTTGAACCATCCAGTAAATTGCGTTCAACAAATGTTCTGACGATTAAATCAGGTGGGTTATTACCTCTGGTCACAGAAGAGCTGCCTTCTCAGCTTGTGACCGATACGACTGGCATTGATTCTTCAATTCGCAACCGACAAATTGTTTTAGGGGATGAAACACAGGGCATCAATGGAGCACTGCTGAATCCCAACCGAACCGACATGACCAGCCATCAGGGAGCATGGGAACGCTGGATAGTGACAACATCGATTCCACAGCCTTTTCATATCGAAGGTGCCAGATTCAAAGTTATCAAGCACAACGGGGTACAGCCGGAGCCGCAGGATTATGGCTGGAAAGATACCGTCTGGGTGGATGGCAGAATTGAGCTGTTGGTCAATATGATGCAGCCATCCTATGAACACTATCCGTTTATGTATTACAGCCAGATATTAGAATGGGCCGATCGTGGCGTGGCAGGGCAATTGGTAGTGACTCCGGCGGGGATGTAAGGGATTTTCTGTTTATTCTTCTGTGTGATGAGCCAATTTTTTTACAAGATTGGCAGAGAAAAGCCTGCTTTTGCAGGCTGCATGGAGGATTTATATTATTTTAAATAAATATCTGGTTATCATAAAAACCAAACAATTCAGTTAGAATTCCACCTATATTTAATTGAAGAGTCAGGGTATTAGCTTTAGCCAGCCCCCATGCACTAGGTCATATATTTAAGGCGTTGTTCTTCATCTATAATGCCGGCATCCGTGATACAGCCAAAGCCCTGCATATCAGCATTAATGCTGTCGTACGCGTTTTAAAAAACTCCAGCCACGATGTGTAGCAACTTCACCTCTGGGAGAAGTTGAAATTGAATTTATCTGTGAAGTTGACGAAATTGGGTCATTCGTCGGGAATAAAAAGTGCCAGCGTTGGTTATGGTATGCTTGGGAGCCTCGCCTAAAACGTATCATTGCGCATGCTTTTGGTAGACGAAACAAGAACACGCTGAAAAATTTATTGAAAAAACTGTCTAAATGCAAGATGGCCTTTTGGTGTACGGATAATTATCGTGCCTATAATTACTGCCTTCAGCCAACCATCTGGTTGGAAAATATTTTACTCAACGTATCGAACGTGAAAATTTAACGTTACGTAACCGAATTAAGCACCTGAACCGTAAAACATTGGGTTATTCAAAGTCACCTAACATGCATGACAAAATCATTGGCACTTTCATTGAACGTAAATATTATGTTTGAGGGAGATCAACGCCTTGAATACATGACCAAAAAATACCATACATGTAGTTAAATTTATCTGCCACAAAAGAAAAATACATAATACATTGAAATTAAAAAACTATTTCCTTATTGCATAAACTTTATATTTTCTTAATAGTTACTATTGATTGACTTTCAACAAACTCGAAATGGATAATAAATCCGCTGTTTTCTTAATATTTCCCATTTCATTTAGGTGACTAGGTGACGCGCTATGTACGATAACTTGAAGAGTTTAGGGATTACTCACCCTGAAGATATTGATCGCTATAGCCTCCGTCAGGAAGCGAATAACGATATTCTTAAGATTTATTTTCGCAAAGATAGGGGTGAGTTCTTTGCCAAAAGCGTTAAATTCAAATACCCACGCCAGCTCAAAACTGTCTCTGACGATAATACAGGGCAAGGTTACAAAGAAGTTAAAGAGATCAACACCAACCTGCGTTATGTGCTGGAAGAACTGGATCAAATTTGTAAACGTGAACAGGCAGAAGTGGATTTGAAACACAAAATCCTCGACGACTTACGTCACCTTGAGCATGTCGTTGCCAATAAGATCGCAGAAATAGAAGCAGATTTAGAAAAACTAACCCGCAAGTAATGATATCAGCTGTGTTATACACCGCTTATCCCTTTTCTGGCAGCAAAGAGATAAAGGGTATAAGCGGTATAACCAACGGTATGAGCGGGAGGAGCACCTATAATAAATTTCCCCACGCCTCAACCCAGCCCTGAGCAAAAACTTCCGGCTCAACTACCTCGAGAGCATCAATCTGCAGAATTTCACCGATCCGCTTAGCGCCTTGCTCTTGTAGCAGCGCATCAAAGATATGACCTCCTCCACAGAAAGTGTCATAACTACTGTCGCCCAGTGCAATAAGGCCGTAACGTAAATCAGGCTGATAACCCAGTTGCTCATTCAACTCCGCATACAGCGGCTGGATATTATCAGGCAAATCCCCCTGCCCGGTTGTAGATGTCACAACCAGTACTACCTGCTGTAAGTATTCCTGCCATTGCTCCAGAGTTGCCTCTTCAAATACTTCAGCCTCATGCCCCTGCTGCTCAAGAATTTGCTGAGCTTCTTCGGCAACAGCCAATGCATTGCCATAAACTGTACCAACGAAAATACCAATCTTTGCCATAGATATGATCCCTTCATTCTGTTTGATACTGCTTTTATTCGTATACCCTTCGTCTTTCAAGCTGTCTCTTTGTTGGCTACGCTCGTTCACCCCAGTCACATAGTTATCTATGCTCCTGGGGATGAGTTCCCTTGCCGCCGCGACGCAATTTGAAATTCATTAGGTATAAGTGGTGAACGTCTATTTTTTTCAGGCGGCTATTCTGTCGGCTGTAATTCACAAGCAACCGGATGTGAACATTCCAGTTCCGGTACAAGGCATTGCCAGCCAAATTGTTCAAGCAAATGCTGCCATGAAGAATCCCAACGGGCGGTCAATAACAACTCCTGACCTGTTACCGGATGCCTGAGTTGAAGATGGCTTGCATGCAGCATTAATCTGCCTGTCTGATAATATTTAGCAACTCCTCGATTCTGACGCAAATCCCCGTGTGTGGTATCCCCGATAATGGGATGACGGATATGTGACATATGTCGTCGTAGCTGGTGCTTACGCCCGGTTTTGGGTTTCAGTTCCAATAAACTGAAACGTGATGTCGGATAACGCCCTATTTCAACCGGACACTCAATTTTTGCCAGTGCGCGGTAATGAGTAATGGCGGATTGCGCTTCCCTGTCCGTATCAGCGAATTTATCCGCAATTTTATCCAACTCTTCCATTAATGCGTAGTCGATAATCTCCTCTCCTTCGACATAACCACGCACAACTGCATGATACGTTTTTTGCACCTGCTGATGTTCGAATTGCTGGGAGAGTGTTCGGGCCACATCGCTTGACAGCCCCATCAACAAAACGCCGGATGTTGGCCTGTCCAGCCGATGAACAGGAAAAACATGCTGACCAATCTGGTCACGCAGTGTCTGCATAACAAAAACGGTTTCATGACGCGCCAGCCAGCTACGATGAACCAACCAGCCCGCCGGCTTATTTACTGCAACAATGTGTTCATCCTGATAGATAATATCCAGCATTATCAACTATTCCCCGCCAGATCATCCGGTGTAAACAGGCTGTCCAGTTCACGCAAATGCTCAAGCAACGGTAAATAGCGTTCTGCCTCTTCTTTATAGACTTCTTCAAAGTAGGGGGCGATTGCAAATGATGTTGGTAAGCTGGCTTTTTGCTCAATCAGTGCACTCATTCTGGGAATTAATACCCATTGGAGCCATTCTTCCGCCGCCATCGTATCAATAGAGAAAGGCTCTGTGCTTTCGAAAGCTTCTGGTTTGGGCGGGTAACTCTTCCATAAGCCAACGATTTTCATCGTAGCTTCAATGAGCTGTAATTTGTGGAGGATTTGTTTCTCGATACTCATGATTCTTATCTTATCCTGACTGTAATCCCAATAGCAGAAACTGCCATTGCGTCATTAAATCGTAAGAGTATCACTGTTCGATCTCAGCGAAAAATATGTGACAGCATAAAATGCCACAAAACAAAATAAGAGGGGAGACAGAATCTCCCCTCTTATTTATTATAGCAATCCGGCTAAATTGGTCGCTTCCTGCGCATTCCCTGACAAAGTACTTCCCTGTCTGTTATTCCTTAAAAGATCATTATATTGATAGTATCTGGCAGTCCTGCCCGAACCGAACCATCCTTGAGTCACCTTCCTGATGACATAATTCCTTAATAATTTTGTCGCTGTGATTCCTAGCGGAACAACAAAATAATCGTCGATTCAGAGGCTTGAAACAAGCTACCTGAATTGTCAGAAAAAGCATTTCACCAAAAAGATATCTTGATAATAATTTGCATATTATTGATATAAAATAAAAATAATATTTATCAGAGGTATTGATACGATGATTAAGAGACATATCTCACATCACATGTGAGATATGTCTTACAAAAAAGTAAACTGATATCTGCACCTATGAAGATATCACAGGGCTGGCAGCAGAAAGGAAAGCGGCTAAATCAGCAGCTAATACGGTTTGTTCCTTACTGCCAAATTGCTCAAGTATGACCTGACCTGTCAGATTACATACAGAAATCAGCCCCATGTCAGAATCCGTTGTACCAATAAATACCGTCGGTGAGAGTTTCAGGCGCTTTTGTGTCACAAGATGGCCTATCAGATTTTCCTGTAACCGGACAAAATCATCCTCACTCCATACCTGAATCAAGCTGAAGCTCAATCCATCAAAACTGGCAGACATGTCGCCCGCTAACTGAGTGACATAATAATCGTGAATAGAGTTTTGCAAACAGATATCCAGTGCGTTTTCTACCTTACTAAGTTTATCCGCTGGAGTAAAAGGCTTCGGAAGCCAGTGCACCACCTCATCTCCTGTACGTTCGATACAGGGGGACGGTACACCATATAATTCACTACTCGCTGGTGGTAATCCGGTTTCCTCCTGCCACAATTCAACATAGCGTCGGGTAAAATCAGTAAGTGCTTCTGTCACATTGAAGGTCATATGTTTGTTTCTTCCATTCTTCTGTCTGTTACTCGTATTCTGCGTATTCCTATACGGTTTTAAGCAAAATAACAACTAAAAATAGTGTCATCACTTCCATAAAATAATGGTATCAGGCTCTACACTATTTATCACAGTAAAGAGAATCATCTCCCTTCAAGTAATATTATGCCGTGTACTTGGCCTGAATTTATAGCCAGGGGCTGAATAAAACCATCTCTAATAAGTCACAAGTTAAAACAAAAATAGCATTAATATAAAAAATAACACCTCTTGCCATCCACATTATAAATGTGGATTCAAAATAGTGATTTTATTTATATCCTACAAGGTAATAACATAATGAACATAAAAAATAAAAGTCCAAATAAATTAAATAAAGAAAACAAGAATAAAAAAACAAACCTGACATTAACTGATTTTCCTAAAGACGTAAAATTGATATATAGAGAATTTATTAACTGGTCAGAAGAAATTTATTCGAATCATATTCCATGCTGTATCCCTAAATCAGACAAAGAAATTATTTTAGTTGTTAATTGGGCGTGGAAAAAAAATTATAAACTGAGAGTTGTGGGAGAGTCACATAACTGGTCGCCTTTGATCATTTCAGCTCAGGAACAAAATAATCATCAAGTCATGCTCATGGATCTTACCCAGCACTTTAATCAAGTAAGTATTAAACATCTTCCTGAGTATGCCATTGTCACTGCGCAGGCTGGTGTATTAATGGAAACACTCATGACAAAAATGGAAGAGCAAGGAGTTGGTTTTACTGCAACTCCGGCACCCGGTGATTTAACTCTCGGCGGAGTACTGGCAATCGGTGGGCATGGAACAAGTGTTAAGGCGCTGAATGAAGAACCGCAATCCGGCCATCACTTTGGCTCAGTCAGTAACTCTGTACTCTCTCTGTCCGCCGTCGTCTGGGATGAAAAAAGTGAGCAATATATTATCAGGAATTTTAAGCGCAATGATCCTGAGTGTGCGCCTCTTCTCGTGAATTTAGGCTGTTCCCTGATTTTAAATGCTGAGCTTCAGGCTGGTAAAAACCAGCGTCTTCGGTGTGAAAGTATTACTGATATTCCGGCAACAGAACTATTTGCACTTTCACAAGATAAAAAAAACAAAAAAACTTTTAGTCACTTTCTGGATAAAAGTGGGCGTGCTGAAGCTATTTTATTCCCATTCACTGCTAACCCTTGGCTAAAGGTATGGAGTGTTACACCGAAAAAGCCTATTTCCAGTATTGAAGTTACCCAACCGTACAACTACCCATTTTCTGATAATATTCCTGTTCAGATATCTCAACTCATTAAACAAATAACCCATGATAATCCTAGCCTCACTCCAATATTTTCCCATCTTCAATACGCAGTGATGCTAGGTTATTTTTTAGCTGCCGGAAATGATATCTGGGGCTGGAGCAAAAATTTATTGCTATATGTTAAGCCAACAACATTACGTGTTACTGCAAATGGTTATGCCATATTAACCAGCCGCAATAATATTCAAAAAGTTCTCCATCTCTTTTATTCCCAGTGGCAATCCTTAATGCAGGAATACCAGAATCAGGGTAAATTTCCTGTCAACGGACCCATTGAGATCAGGGTTACAGCACTGGATGAACCTTCTGACGTCGTGCAGGAAAATGCTGTAGTACCGAGTCTATCTGCTATTCGCCCACGTCAGGATCGTCCGGAGTGGGATGTCGCTATTTGGCTCGATGTGTTAACCCATCCAGACACTCAATATGCTGCTGAATTTTATAGCAGGCTTGAAGCATGGATGTTTAAAGAATTTGATGACACTTACGCGTCTATTCGTGTTGAATGGAGTAAAGGCTGGGGATACAGCACAAAGGGTGCATGGGCTAATGAGGATATACTGACCAAAAAAATCCCGGCTTCATTTACGGATGGATTACCCGCTGATAATAATTGGCATTCGGCAATTAATACCTTACAGAAATTTGATCCGCATAATTTATTCAGATCGCCATTATTAGAGAAGTTAATTTCTTCCAAATAAAAGCGAATACTCTATATTAGTTATCTATTTATATCCCACTGGATGAATAATTCAGCCCGTTTAAGAATCTGTTCTGATTTGGATGGCAATTATCGGGCTGAGTTTCTTTAAAATGCGCAATAAAAATACGAATTATCGATATTCCTTGATACACTACCGCTTGTATTCAAAACAATAACCTCCGCCCTATCGCTCTTAAATGCAGGGTATATTACCTTTGAGGAATCTTATGTCTTTGTATCAGGATAATCAGGCACTCTCTCAACTCACTCTCGGCAAACCAACTTCCTACTGTGATACGTATGAACCTGCATTACTACAGGCCGTTCCCCGCAGTATGAACCGTGAGCCACTTGGACTGTATCCTGATAATCTGCCGTTTTACGGCGCAGACATCTGGACAATGTACGAACTGTCATGGCTCAATTCGCGGGGTGTTCCTCAGGTTGCCATCGGGCATGTCAGTCTGAACGCTGCCAGTGAAAATCTTATCGAGTCAAAAAGTTTCAAGCTCTATCTGAATAGCTTTAACCAAACCCGCTTCGCTGATTGGGAAACCGTCCAGCAAACGCTGCAACGGGATTTGTCTGCCTGTGCCAATGGTGAGATTGACGTTGTTTTATATCCTCTGCATGATTTCAATCAACAGCCAATTGCCGATTTTGAAGGTAAATGTATTGATAATCAGGATATTGAAATTGATGATTATCAGTTCAATCGCGATTATCTTAATGGGGCAGCGACAGGGCCTGTTGTTGATGAAGTTTTGGTCAGTCATCTATTAAAATCAAATTGTCTGATCACAAACCAGCCTGATTGGGGTTCAGTACAAATTCGCTATAAAGGCCCGAAAATCGATCAGGAAAAATTATTGCGTTATCTGGTTTCCTTCCGTCACCACAACGAGTTCCACGAACAGTGTGTTGAACGTATTTTCAACGATTTAATGCAGTTATGTGCGCCGGAAAAACTCACTGTTTATGCGCGTTATACCCGCCGGGGTGGGCTGGATATCAATCCGTGGCGCAGTAATAACTCATTTGTGCCGCCAACCGGCAGGCTAGCCCGTCAGTAATCGCTGAATCCACCCCGATGGCATACATCCGTAGGCCATTCGGTAATCTAACGGGCTGACTTAAAACAGATACATTCAATTAGTCCCTACAAATTTCAGGTAGAACCATTATTGAGAAACCCCTATTGGGGTATAAAAGGAGTCATTCTTGATTACACATGTCAGCCCGTTAGGGTCAATGGATTTACTCTCTCAGCTTGAGGTGGATACCCTTAAACGCACAGCAAGCAGTGATCTGTACCGTCTTTTCCGCAATTGCTCACTCGCCGTGCTCAATTCTGGTAGCCAGACTGATAACAGCAAAGAACTACTCTCAAAGCATAAAGATTTTGATATTAACGTCCTGCGTAGAGAGCGGGGAGTTAAACTGGAGCTGGTCAATCCACCAGAAGAAGCATTTGTTGATGGCAAAATTATCCGTTCTCTGCGGGCAAATTTATTCGCAGTATTGCGGGATATTCTGTTTGTCCATGCGCAGATTACCGATGCCCAAAAAGCCGATTCTCTGAATCTGAAAAATGGTATGCATATTACCAATACCGTTTTTTCCATCCTGCGCAATGCCAAAGCACTGCATCTTGCTGAAAATCCCAATATGATCGTCTGCTGGGGCGGGCATTCTATCAATGAACAAGAATATCTGTACGCCCGCAAAGTCGGTAATGAGCTTGGTTTACGGGAGCTGAATATTTGTACCGGCTGTGGAGCGGGTGCAATGGAAGCACCAATGAAAGGTGCAGCGGTCGGTCATGCTCAGCAACGTTATAAAAATAGCCGTTTTATTGGTATTACAGAGCCTTCCATTATTGCAGCTGAGCCACCCAATCCGCTGGTTAATGAACTGATCATCATGCCTGATATTGAAAAACGGCTGGAAGCTTTTGTTCGTATCGCTCACGGTATTATCATCTTCCCCGGAGGTGTGGGAACAGCAGAAGAGCTGCTTTATCTGCTGGGGATCCTGATGCACCCTGAAAATGAGAATCAGGTATTGCCTCTGGTCTTAACCGGGCCAAAAGAGAGTGCTGATTATTTTCATGTTCTGGATGAATTTATTGTCAACACTCTGGGTGAACAGGCTCGCCGTCACTACCAGATTATTGTGGATGATCCATTAGAAGTGGCCAGAGTGATGAAAACTGCGATGCCACTGGTCAAGGAAAATCGCCGCTCAACCGGTGATGCCTACAGTTTTAACTGGGCAATGAAAATCCCTCATGATTTGCAGCATCCTTTTGACCCTAACCATGAAAACATGGCAAACCTGGATTTACATCTGGATCAGCCAACGGAAAAACTGGCAGCGGCACTGAGACGGGTATTTTCTGGTATCGTGGCGGGCAATGTGAAAGAGTTCGGCATTCAGGCTATCGAAAAGCACGGGGTGTTCGAGATCCACGGTGACGCAGAAATTATGCGCCGGATGGATAGCCTGCTGGAAGATTTTGTGAAGCAGAATCGCATGAAACTTCCGGGTGGCACAGCTTATGAGCCATGTTATAAAATCATCAGATAAATAATGGCAGATTACCTGCCTCATCAAAACCCAGTGAGGCAGTCGCCAGGGAATAAGTCCACGGATGGAATAAGAAACTATGATACACCTTTTGATTGTAGACGCCCTGAATTTGATTCGACGTATCCATGCTGTGCAGGGAACGCCCTGCGTTGCCGCCTGTGAGCATGCGTTGAAGCAATTAATCTCTCACTCTTCTCCAACTCATGCCGTAGCGGTATTTGACGAAGATGATCGTTACCATAGCTGGCGCCATCAGTTACTTCCCAATTACAAAGCCGGGCGTTCGGCTATGCCGGAGGATTTACAACAGGAAATGCCGCTGATTAAACAGGCATTCAATGCGCTGGGTGTAGCCAGCTGGCATGCTGAAGGACATGAAGCAGATGATTTAGCCGCAACACTGGCAACCAAAGTTGCCGCTACAGGGAATCGGGTTACCATTGTTTCTACGGATAAAGGCTATTGCCAGCTACTTTCTCCGAATATTCAAATCCGGGATTATTTCCAGAAACGCTGGCTGGATCTGCCTTTTGTACAGCAGGAGTTTGGCGTTTCTCCTGCCCAGTTACCCGATTACTGGGGGCTGGCGGGGATTAGCAGCAGCAAAATTCCGGGAGTTCAGGGTATTGGTCCCAAAACAGCCGTTACTTTGCTGCAACAGGCGGGTTCGTTAGATAATCTCTTCCGGGATCTGGAAGCTCAGCCAGAGAAATGGCGTAATAAATTGGCGTCTGACAAAGAAATGGCCTATATCTGCCGTGAAGTTGCTTCGTTAAAAACCGATTTATCCCTGCATGGTAACTTGCAACAACTCCGGCTGAACCGTCTCTGAATCAAACTCGGGTAATGTGTTCAAGCAAAATTCAGGGTTCAGCCAAAATAATGAGAAAGCAGCTGAATATGTTCGCTATTTAGCTGCCCTGATTCATTCAATAAGCCAATCCAGGATTTCATATAGTCATATTTTGCCTGAGAAAGCTCACGACGGGCGGTATAGAGTTGCTGCTCTGCATTCAGTACATCCACATTTACCCGCTGTCCCAACAGGACGCTTTTTTCCGTTGCCTGTACCTGCAATTCAGCGGCTTTTACCGCCTCTTCATAAGCACGTATCCGCTTCTGCCCATTAACACACCCGTTATAATGGCGACGCAGTGCATTGAGGATTTCCCCTGCCTGCGCATCCATTTCATATTTGGTCTTATCATAATTAGCCGCCGACTGACGCTCAGATGCCAATGTTCCATTGCCGTTATAGAGATTCATGGAAACACGCACGCCAATAGAATCTGTACGATATTTCTGATTGATGGTGTTGTCAGTACCGGATTTATTTTCACTATGAGAAGCGTATAACTCCAGTTTCGGCAAATATCCTGCCTGACTACGTTTAATCTCCTGATATGCCACATCAATTTTCCGGCGAGCAACCGCTAATTGAGGATTTTGACGCAATGCGGCCTGTTCCCAATCGGCATAGCGTTCAAACATCAGATTTATTGTATTGAAATGCTCAACATTCGATAAACGCGTCACAGGGATATCTGCCGGTAATGGCGTTCCTACTAACAACTGTAAGTCACGAATTGCCGCATCCAGCTCATCCCGCACAGTCAACTCATCCGCCTGAACCTGACTGTAACGGGCCTGAGTTTCTGCTATATCCGTGCGGGTTCCTTCACCGGAAGTGAATAATTTCTGATTCATTTCCAACTGTTTTTCATAGGCCATACGCCGCTGCACAATCTGCGCCAGCCTGTCCTGTTCATACGCGACAGCAACATAGCTATTCACGACTCTGACAGCCAGTTGCTGACTGTCAGCCCGAAAACGGGCATCACTCATCAGCGCATAAGCCTTACGGATCTGATAACGTGACCAAACTTCGATATCGAACAATGGCTGAGTCAGGAGCAGTACGCCGCTATAACTGTCATACTGCCGATCAAAACGCTCTTGAACCTGATGACCCCTTGTATTTATAGAACTGGATTCCATCTGCTGCCAGTTCTTTGGGGCATTCTGATAGCTAATGGATAACTTAGGTAATAATTCTGCCCGCCCGAGCGCTTTTTCTTCCTGCCCTGCTTCCTGCTCTTTTATCGCAGCCTGAAACGTTGGATCATGATGTAACGCCAGAGCATAAGCTTCCGTCAGGGAAAGTGCCCTGAGCGGAGCTGAATGCAATATGGCGGGAACAGTGATTAAAAATAACGACAGGAGCACAGTGCGTTTTCTTGTATTTTTCCCTGTAGTTTGATGATGCCTGAACATTTCCACTACTCCTCGATCAGCGATGTTGATGCTCTGTCCACCAGCGGTTTGAATAAATAACTCAGCAGTGAGCGTGACCCTGTTTTGACAAAAACCTCAACCGGCATTCCGGGTTTGATGTGTAAATCCGTCAGCTTCGCCATGCCTTCTGGTGTCACCCGTATTCGGATCTGGTAATAGGATTCTCGGGTCACATCATCCACTAAACGGTCGGCGGAAATAACCAGTAATTTCCCGGTCACTTTAGGTGTACGGTTCTGGTTTAACGCCGTGAACATCAGGTCAACGTTCTGACCGATCTCAACTTTATCAATCAGGTGTACCATCAGACGCGCTTCAACTTCCAGTGCACTCTGTTCAGGCAGGATCTCCATCAGTTTTTCCCCTGATGCAACAACGCCTCCCTGAGTAAAAACCTTCAGTCCGACTACCGTTCCCTCAACAGGAGCCGCAATCGAGGTATGGGATAAATCAAACTGTGCGGTTTCCAGTTTATTGTGCAGTTCATTGGCCTGAACCTGTACATCAGCAAGCTGGCTACGAACTTCGCGCTGATAATCCGCCTGTCTCTGAATAATCCGCTGTTGCGTTTCCTGTTGTTGCTTTTCAAGCAACCCGATCCGTCCTGCCATCTCAGCCATACTGCCGCTTAACTCAATCTGGTTGCGCTGTAGTTCCAGATAACGGTTGCGGGGAAAATAGCCCTCTTCTGTCAGTGGGCGCAGGTTTGTGATTTGTTCTTTAAGTGAAGCCTTCTGCTGCTGTTTATTTACCATTGCCTCCCGCAATCCTTTGATCTGAACAATCACGCCCTCTTCTGACTGCTTCATTCCCGCCAGATCACTTTTCAGCATCTCCCGCCGGGAAAGAAAAAGCTGTTTCTGTAACGCCAGAATATTGTCAATCCGCGGCTCTGAGGACTGGGCCTGTAAAAAGGCCGGAAAAACCAGCTCATCTGCGCCCTGCTGTTCAGCCAGTAAACGCGCTTCCGTTGCCAGCATGGTATGCCACTGCTGTTTCAGAGAATCAATCTGGGCATTAACCTGAACCTGACTGAGCTGAACCAATATCTGTCCTGCCCTGACATGTTCTCCTTCTGCCACTAAAATCTGCCTGATGATGCCATTAGTCGGGGATTGAACAGTCTTACGGTTACCATCCACCACGACCATGCCGGAAGAAGCGACACCCTTATCGAGCGGAGCAAATGCTGCCCATATTAAAAAACCCAGAATGCCAATACCAATAACCAGCCAGCCCAATCGCAGATAACGGCTTGCATCCAGTGGCAGTAGTGCGGGTTCATCATGTTGAGTCTGTTTTATGTTGGTCTGTTCGGACATTTTAGCTCCCAGACAAATTCATATTATCGGCACATTTCGCCTGTACAGGTGTTGTCTGTACTGATGCGGATTGTACTGATACGGATTGTGCTAATGCCGCCATAACCTGCTGAGATGGGCCAAATAGTTTCGTTTTTCCCTGTACTAACAACAAAACTTTATTTGTTTGGGAGAGCAACGCCGGACGATGGGTAATTACCACTACCGTTTTTCCCTGTTGACGTAATTGGTTAATCGACCGGCTCAGTGCTTTTTCCCCGATATCATCCAGATTGGAATTAGGTTCATCCAACACAACCAACGATGGATTACCATAAAGCGCCCGAGCCAACCCGATACGCTGTTTCTGCCCGCCGGATAATCCCATACCTCCTGCACCAATCTGCGTGTCATAACCCTGTTCAAGATTGAGCACCAAGTCATGTACACCAGCCTTCTCTGCCGCTTCGATGACTTTTTCCGCATCAATATCATTAAAACGGGCAATATTCTCCGCAATCGTTCCGGCAAATAATTCAATATCCTGTGGTAAATAGCCGATGTGAGAACCCAGCTCATCCTTGTTCCACTGGTAAATATCTGCACCATCAAGCCGCACCACCCCTTCCTGAGCTTGCCAGACACCAACCAGTAAACGCGCCAGAGTGGATTTTCCTGATGCGCTGGGACCAATAACACCGAGAATATCTCCGGCTTCAAGGGAAAAATTGATGTCCTGCAAAACAGGCTTATTCTTTTCAGTAGATTTAGCGGCTTTAATTTTCCCGGGTGGAGAAGCAAACACTTTTTCTAACAACAGCGTTCCGTTAGGAGCAGGTAACGTCATCCCGCTTTTCCGCTCAGGCTGTGCTTTCAGCAAATTATCCAGCCTCTGCCATGACAGACGGGCAGCATTCCAGCTTTTCCATGCCTGTATTAACTGCTCAATCGGCGATAGCGCCCGTCCCATCAGGATTGAGCCGGCAATCATCATACCGGGCGTGATATTGCCTTCAATTGCCAGCCAGCCTCCTAAACCAAGGATCAAGGACTGTAATGCCATGCGCACTGTTTTTGTGATGGCTGTAATCGATGCAGATCTTTCACTGGCGATACGCTGAAAGTTAAGGAAACGCTCATGCAGACCAAACCAGCGCCGGCGTAGCGCCGGTAACATACCTAATGCCTCAATAACCTCTGCGTTACGTAAATTGGTACTGGCAAGGTTGGCAGAACGCAGGGAAAGGTGACTGGCCTGTGCCAGAGGAGAATGAGATAACCACTGATTCAGAACAGCCAGCGCAATCAGGATAAGCGCCCCAACCAGTGCCAGTAATCCTAAATAGGGGCTGAACAGGAAAATAACGCCCAGATAAACCGGAAACCACGGCGCATCAAAAAAAGCAAACAGTGCGCTTCCCGTCAGGAACTGGCGAATGGTCGATAAGTCATTCAGCATTTGACCCGCATCTGTCGAACCATTTTTCAGATTAGATTCATACGATGCGGTATACACGCGCTGATTCAGGCACATATCAAACTGACTGCCGATACGGATAACAACCTGGCTCCGAATATATTCCAGTCCACCGATGATGGCGTACATACCCAGCGTAATCAGCGTTAACATCAGCAAAGTCATTGTGTTACTGGACGGCAGGACTCGATCATATATCTGAAGCATATAAATGGAGGGAACCAGCATCAGTAAGTTAATAAATGCTGTAAATAAACCGATTGTCCAGAATACTTTGCTGCGTGCACGGATAATATCCGTCATTTCACCTTTTGAATGGCGTAATTTCACAGAAATCCCTTCATTATCAGAAGACTTCATTATCAAAAGAAAGTCGCTTATTTATGTTCTTATCTTTATCTTGTTTTCACTATCCCCAGCAGGTTTCAGTTTCCTGAAAAACACTTTACTAAAAAGCACTGGGGATATTGTTTTCTTAATTTTGTCTATTCTTTACTTTTTAATGTCATAACCAGCTCCCGGCCATCGACAAGATAAGCGACCCATTCTTCAGAACCCTGACTAAAAAAAGCCAGACCATAACCCGTTGCATCCGTCAGAGTGATACCATCAGGTGTTGCTCGCCAGCCTGTGACCGGGTTGCCTATCATTTTTGTCAGACAGTCGTCGCTTTTCAGCGCCCAGATGGAACCTTCCGGCAAACGCACATCTGTCAGTTCGATACTGCATACGTGATGTTTATCCGTAACCTGCCAGATGCCTGTCAGTTCAGTTGGTTCGGGGAGATTCAAACTACTTGCCATACATCCTCCAATGAAAAATAAAGATACCGTTATCGATAGAGTGAAAAACTTCAATAAATTAAACAGCCTATTGATATTGAAGGAAACCAGATGTTGTTGTATCACAGCTCACCCTATAAATGGCTACTGCCTCAAAAGAGACAGCAGCCTATCCGATTAAACGATGAAATCCATTTCAGGCGATGGCTGACCAATAATTTTCACCAGAAAATCATTTCCAGCTAATTCTCCTCCGAGACTGATAGACATATCTGTTACATCTGTTAACTCGTTATAATTCAGTAAAACTTCACCTGCTTTACCTGAGAATGAGTTAACAAACTTGAGATCGCCTTTGCTTCCGAAGTTAAATTGCGATAAGTCTATTTTGTCTTCACCTGAGACAAAATCGTGGATCCAGTCCGGATTACTTTTCAGTGATTCCTTGCCATCCAGATAGACAAAAGTATCCTTGCCTGAACCGCCCCAAAGATGATCGCCGCCCAGACCGCCATAAATGACATCATTGCCTGCACCACCTTTAAGGATATTATCTGCGCTGTTGCCGACGATGATGTCGTCACCACTGCCACCAATCGCATTCTCAATAACCACGCCACGTGCAATCGAAACATTACCTTTCAGGCCGCCCACATCAGAGAACGCGCCTTCATTCAGATTAATACGCTGATTCTGGGTAAAACCGGAGAAATCAAATGTATCTTCCCCGCCCGCATCCCAGACGCTGAATAGCAGTTCACTGTCAGCATCTGTTGCTGTCATAAAATCGCGGTCGGTATTGGAGTTGAAGCCATATACGGTATCACCTTTACGGGTTTCCATATTGGCACCGTACAGAGCCTGAATAGCAGTAATATCATTCAATAATGGCGCTGATGAGTAATTCCCCTGAAAATCCTGGCCTGTGAATTTCTCACTGAAATAACTCATTACGGTATAAGCACGGCTATCTTCGAAATATTGGCCAACATTGGGATAAGTTGGCCTTACGGCGTCAGAGGCATCATAATCAGCAGGATGTTCCAGACCTAAAGTATGCCCGATTTCATGAACAAACGTCTGTCGTCCGTAGCCATTTACACCGATATCATTCGTTTTGAAAGTATGGTTTTGCGCGTTGTACCAAGAATACGTTGTATTTTGTCCTCTGGGTAAAGTGGCAAAAGCATAATCGCCACTCGCACTATAATCAAAGAAACCAAAAGTGATATTAGCGTCAGAAAGTTTGCTGACTTCCGTAAATTTTATATTGGCGACATCAGACCAGGATTGTAATGAAAGTCTGGCTGCTTCTTTTTGTTCCGAATTAAAAGCCCGGAAGTCTGAAATATCAAACCTAGGCATAATAGAAGGTGCTGTTTTTAAAAAATGATAGGTTAATTCTAATGTGCCGGAAGACCCGACTTTATTATTCCCCCAGTGGAAGTTGGTCCGCAAAAGCTCATCTGGGGCCTTATCCCCTAAAGGCTTATGAATAACGCGGATATTTAGATCAGAGTTTGGAACGTAGGCTGATAATAGTGATGTAATATCCTGTACAGAGTGAGAGTTAGAGTCGGATAACCCCGTATAGGTATATTTTTTCTTTGAGGTCATATAAATCTCCTGTAAAAAAAGACTCATAGTTTATGCCCCGCAATTTCAATAATAGCGGGTATATAAGTTTATTATTCTTCCTAAGCAAGTTATTAGAAGCAAAACTCTTGGATAAAATAACGTCAGTTTCTGGCTGTGTAAAAATGATTGTTACATCATTTTAAGTTATACATTAAACATATTTAATTTCCATGTCTAATTATTAATTAGAAAATAAACGATTGCGTTAACAAAAAAGAATCTTTCTTTATTTATTAAAAAATACATATTTGTATATATGAAATTAATTCAAATAAAGAGTTAACTTAGGTGAAAATTTCTTGTGATTTTAAATTTAGAACACAGAAAAACAAAAAATGCCCCGGTTATGTAAAAAATCAAATAACCGGGGCATTTTCAGATTGTTTAAGAGATAACTACCGGAAAATAGGAGGGGTTCAATCAAAAATCACGGTGCATTGCATAAGCAGACCAAATACGGCGAACGTGTACTGTGATTTCTTCACGATCATGATATAAGTGTTTTGCCTGAATCTGGGCATTAACACCACTTTCTTTCAACTGACTCTCAATTTTTTCCAGAATATGAGCCACTTCTTCATAACGTTTTTTCATCGGCAATTTGAGGTTGAAAATTGCTTCACGGCACCAGCTTTTAGCCAGCCAGTCAGTCATAAGCTGGGCAACTTTCGCCGGTTTCTCCACCATATCGCAGACTAACCAATAAATATTTTTTACCGATGGTTCAAACTTGAAGCCATCCACACGATGGTGTTTAACCTGACCGGTATCCATCAGGCTTTCAGCCATTGGCCCGTTATCTACGGCATGAACGATCATACTGCGTTTCACTAACTGGTAAGTCCAGCCTCCCGGACAGGCTCCCAGATCCACGGCATACAAACCACTATCAAGACGCTCTTCCCACTCGTCATAAGGGATAAACATATGGAAAGCTTCTTCCAGTTTCAGCGTCGAGCGGCTTGGTGCATCTGACGGGAATTTCAGACGCGGGATGCCCATGTAAAAACGCGAGTTATTATTACTGTAAGAATACCCCACATAACAGCATCCGGAGGCAATGAAAAAGACATGAATGACCGGACGACCGGGATTTTCTTTTGCCAGCAGGAGCTTTTCCTGTCGCATCGCATTACGCAAAGGAACCGTAAATTTACGGCAGAATTTCATCAATTCCTTACTTTCATTGGTATCCGGTACTTCTACGCGCAATTCGCCTGCACGTTCAATAACACCGCTCAGCATGCCAATGATAGGCGTGATACGATCTTCCTGAGGCAAATCTTTCAGCAACTCTCCCACAACCAGCATCTGGCGGGCAAAAATGAACTCACGGAATGGAATTTCACGGATCAGGCGATCGGCATCATCGTGCTGATAACACTCGAACAGCACATAACCGCTGTTTTCTTTCACTCGGGCAAAACCGTAGATTTCTTTCTGCCCGGCTTTATGCGTAATTTCTGCCGCACACTCTTTTTCAAACCCGGGGCGGCAATATAAAGCAACTTTATTCATGGCTAAGCGCCGATTTCCTTAGACGCAGAGCGCCAATTAATACACATAACCAACCGATGAGAAAACTGAACCCACCAATTGGTGTCAGATAAACCAAAAATTTTAGCGGTAAAAAGGCCAGACAATAAAGACTGCCACTAAACAGGATGATCCCGGCTACAAAAAATATTCCTGCCCGGCTAAATAACGTCACAGGTTGCCTTATCAGTACAGCCGCCAGCGCCATCAGCGCCAATGTATGTAATCCCTGATATTGCAGGCCGGTATGAATCCACTCCAGTTGCTTCGGTGTCAGCACCGATGCCAGAAGATGAGCACCCATTGCTCCAAAGGCCACGTAGAAGAAGCCACTTATTCCGGAAAAAACAAGCATTGCACGGCTATTCATTGCGCTGCTCCCGCTCTCATTCGTTAATGTCATTCGCTCGTAATAAAGCCTAATCTTTCCTGTTCGCTCGCAGCTTGTGTAAGTACCCATTTACGAAAAGCTGCAATCTTGCCCAATTCTGCCTGATTATCCTGACAAACCAAATAAAATGCATTCTTGCTGACCAGAACATCATTAAACGGACACACCAGACGCCCTGCATCAATTTCATTTTGCGCCATCACATTATTGGCAAGCGCTACGCCCTGCCCGTGTACCGCAGCCTGAATCACCATAGCACTATGGCTGAATATCGGCCCCTGCTGGACATTAATCAACTGCTGCATATCAAGCTGGCGAACGTAGGCCTGCCAGTCCCGTCGGGACGAATCATGCAACAAAGTATGATTGACAAGATCTGCCGGTGTTTTCAGCGGGCGCTCACCCATTAATAACGAAGGCGAACAAACAGGCAGTAAATATTCAGGATAGAGCTTGTCGGTCCGCAACCCCGGCCAGTTTCCCCGCCCATAGAAAATAGCGACATCAACATCATCTGCCAGTTTATCTTCTTCCCGATCCACGGCCTGAATCCGCACATCAATCCCCGGAAAGCTCTGATTAAAACCAGAAAGCCGTGGCACCAGCCACTGAATAGCAAAACTGGGAGAAAGACTGACTGTGAGAGCACCTTTGGCACTACGGGCCTGAAGTTTCCGGGTCGCTTCATTAATGGCGGTGAATATTTCTTTAATATCCAGATAGTAACTTTGCCCCTCTTCCGTCAGCAACAAAGAGCGGTTGCGACGACGAAAAAGTTTCAGCCCCAGAAAATCCTCCAGGCTTTTCATCTGATGACTGACAGCAGCCTGAGTAACAAATAATTCTTCTGCCGCTTTAGTAAAACTTAAATGACGTGCAGCAGCATCAAAAACTCGTAACGCATTGAGTGGTGGTAAACGTTTGGACATGTTGGTTTCTTATATAGTGGTTACGATACCGGTAACTCTTTTCTCTCAGGTATTAGTTTTTGTAATCCGAAGCATTATAATTTGTCCATTGATGATATACCAGCAAATCCCTATAGTGTGCGCACTTCCTAAGCCGGAACGAAAAGTAGCTCTGTCGCGGGCAAATTTGGAGTGATACAAATTTGCAGCAATACATAGGTACTTTTGGCTTTGTGGTTGTGATGTTGTGTTTGCAAGTTGTCTGGGAAACCAGACTTTGTAGCGTATGCTACAGTTTATTTTTCACTTCCTGTACATTTACCCTGTCTGTCCATAGTGATTTTTTTATGCACCGCAATTGCGGTGCTTTTTTTCGCTGCTTTACTGTAAAATCCCTCCAACCTGATTAAAGAAAATTAATTCTTTTACAATTCAAATTAACATCATTTATGAAATCCTTTGATTCAGAAAAATTTCGCTGCCAGTTTCCTGCCCTACAGCCATCCTCTGAGTTTCCAGAACCGGCCGTGTTTCTGGACAGTGCAGCAACTTCCCTCAAGCCCGTGTGTATGATTGAGGCAACTCAGTGCTACTACCAGAATCACAGTGCGACAGTTCATCGCAGCCAGCACGCAACGGCACAGGCAATGACAGAGCGCTACGAACAGGCGCGTTCTTTAGTAGCTGAATTGATCAGCGCCCCACAACCGGAAGATATTATCTGGACAAAAGGCGCCAGCGAAGCCATTAATCTGGTTGCACAAGGGTATTTTCGTTCCCGCTTATCGACTGGTGATGAAATTATCGTCAGTGAGCAGGAACATCATTCCAACCTGCTGCCGTGGCTGATGCTGGCAGAACAGACCGGCGCTAAAGTTGTAAAATGGCCGATTGGTACAAATAAACAAAAACGATACCAACCAGAAATTGATACGCTGGCAACACTGCTCAATGAAAAAAGCCGACTGGTTGCGATTAGCCAGATGTCAAATGTCACCGGGGCGGCGGTCGATTTGGAACAGGTCACCTCCCTCGCTCATCAGTATAACTGTCTGGTACTGGTTGATGGCGCTCAGGGGATTGTTCATTCTCCCGTTGATGTACAGCGGTCAGATATCGATTTTTATGCTTTTTCCGCTCATAAACTCTATGGCCCGAATGGATTGGGTGTACTGTATGGCAAAGGAACATTACTGAATGCAATGTCCCCGTGGCAGGGTGGCGGAAAAATGCTGACTCAGGTTTCTTTCGACGGTTTCACTCCGGAAGCTGTTCCTTATCGTTTTGAAGCTGGCACACCGAACGTGGCTGGTGTTATTGGTTTCGCGGCTACTCTCGAGTGGTTAAAAACTGTCGATATTCCACTTGCCGAATCCTATGCCGTTGCCCTGACTGATTATGCAGAGCAACAACTTAGTGCGATTCCGGGCTTTACCAGCTATCGCTCAACGGGTTCCAGTCTGCTGGCCTTCAGTATTGCCGATATACATCATAGCGATTTGGCCATGCTTATTGCTGAACAGAATATCTCCCTGCGCTCAGGGCAACACTGTGCTCAGCCTCTGCTTGATTCATTAGGGATAGACGGATGCCTGCGGGCTTCATTTATGCCTTATAACAATAAGCCAGATGCAGATAAATTAGTCAGTGCGGTAAAATTCGCCCTATCGCTGCTTGAGGATTAAATAACCAATGACATCACTTTCAACCCGAATACCGTCAACATCAATCGTTGCTCCGCATCCATTCGGAACCGAAATTACAGAGCAGCAGCTGATGGAAACATTTGAGCAATGTCGATTGTGGGAAGATCGCTATCGGCAGCTTATCGGGCTTGCCAAAAAACTACCGGCTCTGCCCGATGAGCTGAAACAACAACAGATTGAAATCACTGGCTGTGAAAACAGGGTTTGGTTAGGGCATCAACTACTTGCTGAGAGCCGCCTGCATTTTTACGGTGATAGTGAAGGCCGTATTGTAAAAGGCTTACTGGCTTTTATCCTGACCATAGTGGAAGGAAAAACACCGGAACAGCTTTTGCAGACACCATTAATCGAACGATTTCAGCAAGCAGGCCTTGAACAACAACTAAGTGGCTCACGAGTTAATGGTGTCAAATCCCTGATTAACGCTATACAGGAAATCGCCCGTACTTATCAAAATCGTTCATAACAGACTGGCTAAAGACGATTCTCCCGCTCTGCCTTGGCAACCATTTTCTTCAATGCGTGAGAAACTGAAACAAACCCAAAAGTTGCCGTAACCATAGTTGCGGCACCAAAACCAGAAGCGCAATCCATCCGTTTTGAGCCATCAGCCGTACTTTTAGCCGCACACACCGTACCGTCAGATTGTGGGTACACCAACTGTTCTGTTGAGAAAACACAGTCGATACCCAGTTTTCCTTTACCGTTTTTCACAACACGATAATCAGATTTCAGACGTTCTTTTAATTTGGCAGCCAAAGGGTCTTGCACTGTTTTAGCTAGATCCACTACCTGTATCTGAGTGGGATCGAGTTGCCCGCCAGCGCCTCCGGTTGTCACCACAGGGATCTTATAACGGCGGCAATAAGCGAGCAAAGCCGCTTTCGGGCGAACACTGTCAATAGCATCAATAACATAATCAAAATCCGCCGATATCAGTTCCGCCACATTATCCGGTGTAACGAAGTCATCAATACAGGTGACGCGACATTCAGGATTGATTGCCCGTATCCGCTCCGCAATCACGTCCGTTTTTGCTAACCCGACATTCTGTACCAGTGTGTGCAACTGGCGGTTAGTATTCGTGATACAGACATCATCCATATCAATCAGCGTGATCGCTCCGATGCCCGTGCGAGCCAACGCTTCCGCCGCCCATGATCCCACACCACCAATACCGACAACGCAGACATGTGAACGGGCAAATAATGAAAGCGCTTTCTGGCCATATAATCGTGCAGTACCAGCAAAACGTTGAAGATAAGCATCAGAGAGAGAAACTTGCATCATTAATAAATCCTGAATAAAACCTATGTCAGCTGATACCGTTATTTCCTGACAGGTAATCGGTCATGAGAATAGATAAAAGATGATAGGTGATCGATAATTTGAACTGAGCAGGATCTTACTGGTTTGCTGCCAAAAAGCCAGTTGATGCTTTCTTTAATATCCAGACACGCCCGTAGTGATTATAGAAACCGGCCATTTCTCCGGCTCTATCACCAACACCATGATAAATATCGAAATGGTGGCCTTTTATCGCTCCACCGACATCCAGTGATACCAACAGACGCATCCGATATTGCCCGGTGAACTGTCCCAAATTATCCAGTACAGGCACTTCTGCCAGTAACACTGTTCCCGGCGGAACCAATATTTTATCTGATGCCACTGAGGCTTTGGCAATTAAAGGCACGGCGCTGGCTCCCCGAACCGGGGTATATGGTTCCGGTTTAAAAAACACAAAAGACGGGTTTTGCTCCAGAATTTGTCTCACATCAGATTCATTATTCTGCTCGGCCCACTGACGAATCGCTTTCATTGACATTTTTTCACGGGGAATATCTCCCTTATCGATCAATGCCTTGCCTATACTGCGATAAGCCTGACCATTTTTCCCGCCATAGCCGAAAAACGTTAGCGGGCTGTTATCACCAAAATCCACATAACCACTTCCTTGCACTTCCATGAAAAAATTATCAATCAGGGAATTGCTGTAGCCGATGATCCATTTTTTATCGAGGGCACCATTATAGATAGCTGAGCGATCCGGTAAGCGGGAAACCGATTTATCCGGCATCCGGTACAGAGGATATTTAAATTCCCCTTGCCTGCTATGGCGAGCCTGTAAAATAGGCGTATAGTAACCCGTAAATTTGACATTACCGTAGTTGTCTTCGCCTTCCATCTGGTAAGCAAGCAGACCAAACTGATTTAAATTACGGACATCACCACCATACTGCGTCCAGTTTTCAATCGCATCAAAAGTTGCGCGATGGCTGGCATATAGTTTGGGAGAGGTTTCACTGATTAATCTCACCTGAGTGGCAAAATCACTGATATTGACGGGAGAGCCTTGCGTATTTGGTGTATCAACCAGCCGGAGATCCTGAACAAAATGGCCATCCTTATACTGCTGTCCTTGCCCAGTTTGCTGCCCTTGTTCAGTCGGGCGCTGATGACAGGCAGATAATAAAGATATAGCGATGCCACATAAAAAATATTTACTCCAAAGTTTCATATTATGTTTCATATCCTGCCATCCCTAATCTGATAGCGAACAATATCAAACCTGTATAAATAATAAAATGTAGTTAGAAAAAAATAGATTATGCTACTTAAATCACAAGTGAACAAAAATAAAACAGGCCGCTTCGTTTTTAACCCATAAGCAAACAAAATTGGTAAATATCAACAAAAAAGCTTGCAACGGAAAGGATCCAGAGTATAGTGTGCCCACATCGGACGCGGGGTGGAGCAGCCTGGTAGCTCGTCGGGCTCATAACCCGAAGGTCGTCGGTTCAAATCCGGCCCCCGCAACCAATTCTCAGATTCACATCTCTATTTCTTCCTTTTTAGATTTCCAACTAGCTCACTCATTCCTGTAATTTTCCTCTTTTTCAGCAAAATTTACCGCCTTTTCCATATACCTTGCTCTCATATAGAGAAATAATGGTAATGCGAATGATACACCAATACACAAACCTAACAGGGAATAAATGCCATTTGGCATTTTCAGGCGCCTGCTTTCATAAACAACAAAGAAAATTAACACGATAGCTGAAATAACAACATCAGCCACAAAGAAACGAGAGGCTTCATTTCCCAATAAAAGCTGTATAAACAAAGACACGTTTAAACCATTTTCTGCTAAAAACAGGAAAACAAAATACCACGGGATTACTGCACCTAAGATAGCCAAAACTAAGTAAAATCGCGTCATGATTTGAACCCTTAATTGCTTTATTTCAGTTAAATAGCTCCATTAACACAATATACTGAGATTAACCGGGATCTAATATGCTAGATAAAAAACTCTAATTTTTTGGGGGAAATATTTCACCTTCGTGCTAATTCTGCCCCATTTTTAAAGTAGGCTTTAATCCCCGAAAAAATAGACTCCGCTATTTGCTGCTGAAATTTTGCAGTACGTAGCTTTTTTTCTTCTTCCGGATTACTGATAAAGGCCGTTTCAACCAGAATGGACGGTATTTCCGGTGCTTTTAATACGGCAAATCCAGCCTGATCGACACTGTTCTTATGCAGCTTATTCACTTTCCCCATTCGTGTCAGGACTTCATCCCCGAATTTCAGACTGTCATTGATCGTCGCGGTCTGAACCAGATCCAGCATGGTATGATCCAGATACTTGTCACCACTTTTACTGACTCCACCAATTAGGTCAGCCTCATTCTGAGTCTGAGCCAGAAAACGGGCCATATTACTGGTGGCTCCTTTGGTCGAGAGCGCAAATACAGAAGAGCCCCGAATCGTACGATTAGTGAAAGCATCCGCATGAATGGAGACAAACAAATCTGCCTGCATCTTACGTGCTTTTGCAACCCTGACAGTCAATGGAATAAAAACGTCTTCATTGCGGGTCATATATACTTTCATCCCCGGCTGACGTTTAATGAGAGCCTGCAAGCGACGGGCAATTTGTAAAACAACATCTTTCTCACGGGTTTTATGTTTCCCGATAGCGCCCGGATCTTCACCGCCGTGCCCCGGATCAAGCATTATCACAACCGGCCTGTCTTTTCCTGCCTTGCCAGCTTTTTTCCTCTTTGCCGGCATATGCTTTTCCAGATTCCCGCTGTTGTACTCTTCCAACAGAGCCAGTAACGGATCGTCATCAACTTTTGCTGCTTTTGGATAGAGATCCAACACCAGACGATGTTTAAATTCCGCAACCGGCGGCAAAGTAAAAATATGCGGCGAAACAGGTTGTTTAATTTCAAATACCAGACGCACCGTTTTAGGAGCAAATTGCCCGGCTCGGATCAGTTTCAGATAAGGGTCATGTTTCTGAATCTTCGCGCCCATACTGCTAAGCACACTATTAAGCTGAACCCCTTGTAAATCAATAACAATGCGGTTTGGATTCACAAGTGAAAACTGACGGTATTTAAGAGGAATATTAGACTCCAGCGTCACGCGGGTATAACTTGATGCCGGCCAGATACGGACAGCAATCACTTTTGATGCAGCAGCGTGCCCTACGGGGCTGATACTCAATAGCCACAGAGCTGCAGCACCTTTCAGTAAACGACGACGCGAAGAATTATGGTCTGAATGACTCATTATTTATTCCATTTAAAACAATCAAACAGTAACTTTTGTTAAAAAGCAAAAGACAGTCAGGTGGGAAACTCTAATTAATTACAACCAAACTGTCATCAAAAAAAGCATTTCCTGTTCCGTCAATAGCTTAATACTCATAGAAATAATAGTATTCTTTTAATCCGTACTCACTCTTGCCATTTTTCTCCCGATGAATAAAAATATAAAAAACACGAATAAAAATGCAATAAAGGGGAGCTTCATGAAAGAAAGTAGTACCGAATTGGTCGAAATCTTCCGGCATTCGGTTCCGTATATCAATGCACATCGCAACAAAACTTTTGTCGTTATGCTGGGTGGTGAAGCTATCGCCCATGAAAACTTCCCGAATATCGTCAATGACATCGGTTTGCTGCACAGTCTCGGCATTCGTCTGGTTGTCGTGTATGGTGCCCGCCCGCAAATCGATCAAAATCTCACAGAACATCACTGCCAGCCGGTTTATCACAAGTACACCCGGGTAACCGATGCCCGAACACTGGATTTGGTTAAACAGGCCGCAGGCTTACTACAACTTGATATTACCGCCCGCCTTTCTATGAGCCTCAGTAATACACCACTACAAGGCGCGCATATTAATGTCGTAAGCGGAAATTTTATTATTGCTCAGCCTTTAGGTATTGATGACGGTATCGATTATTACCACAGCGGAAGAATTCGTCGGATTGATGATGAAGCTATAAATCAGCAGTTAGATAATAACTCCATTGTACTGATTGGGCCTGTTGCTGTTTCCGTTACCGGTGAAAGTTTTAATCTGACAACGGAAGAAATTGCTGCACAACTGGCAATTAAACTGAAAGCCGAAAAATTGATAGGGTTCTGTTCATCACAAGGGGTCACTGACACTGAAGGGCATACCTTATCAGAAATGTTCCCCAATGAAGGAGAAACACGGCTGAATAATCTGGAAAACGCCGGTGATTACGCCTCCGGGACAGTACGTTTCCTGCGTGGAGCCATTAAAGCCTGCCGCCGTGGCGTTCGGCGCAGTCATCTGCTCAGTTATCAGGAGAATGGCTCACTCATTCAGGAATTGTTCTCCCGCGAAGGCATCGGCACCCAGATTGTCATGGAGCGATCCGAACAGATCCGTCGGGCTAATATCAATGATATTGGTGGCATCCTTGAGCTGATCCGCCCACTGGAGCAAAAGGGAATTCTGGTTCGCCGTTCACGTGAACAGCTGGAAATGGAAATCGATAAATTCACCCTGATAGAACTCGATAATATCACTATCGCCTGTGCAGCACTCTATTCCTATCCTGAAGAGAAAATCGGCGAAATGGCCTGTGTTGCTGTACATCCGGATTATCAGAACTCTGCACGCGGTGAAGTTTTATTGGGTGCAATCATTAATCAGGCCCGACAGAGCGGGTTGGAAAAATTATTTGTTCTGACCACACAAAGCATTCACTGGTTTCAGGAGAAAGGCTTTGAACCTGCAGAGATTACGATGTTACCGGTGGAAAAACAGGCGCTGTACAATTACCAGCGCCGCTCTAAGATCCTGATGTTAGACCTGAAAATCCATTAAAAAAGAATTTAGGCTTTAAACCATTCAGCCAGCCCACTCCGCCTTTGAGTGGGTGTCGCTACCGCTTTAACCAGAACTGCTTTATGCGCATAAATAGTCAGTTTTTCACGGGCGCGGGTTAGCGCTGTATAGACCAGCTCCCGGCTGACAACAGGAGAAAACTGAGTCGGCAGTACTAATGCCGTGTGCTCAAACTCAGAGCCCTGTGATTTATGTACTGTCATTACATATGCTGTCTCATGCAGAGGCAATCGACTTGGCTGAAAAGGTTTTATCTGCCCGTCAGATAACTGAAAATAGGCTTTCAGCTCATCATTCTGATCCTTCAGCATAATGCCGATATCCCCGTTAAACAGCCCTAATGTGCTGTCATTACGTAGGATCATAATCGGCCGACCGACATAGCCCCGGTTTTCTTTTTCTGCGTATTCTTTTTTGATGTAGCTGTGCCGATTACCTGTATATCTCGGTAAAACAACCATCCCTTTACTATGCAATAACTGCTCTACTCTCTGATTCAACCCACTGACACCAAATGGCCCGTCCCTTAATGCACTGAGTAATCTGAAACGGTTAAACTCGGCCAGAATTTCCTTTTCAGACGCCCTTTCTTTCACCAGAGTCAAATATCGTTGATAACCTTCAGCAGTTTCAGTCAGTAATCGCTGATAATCTTCATCATCAGCCAGAGTGTTAAAGTACACATCAGACAAAGGTTGTTTCAGTACCGAGGAAACACGCCTGCTATTTCCCTGATTGACCGCTGCGGCCAGTTGCCCGATGCCGGATGCGGAATTAAAACGATAACTTTTACGCAGCAAACATAAGCTATCACGTACTGCCAGCGCAGTATCTTCCGGTTCAGACTCTGAATATGACGATAACTGACAGCCGGTTAACCGGGACAACTGTGCTGCACGTGCCACACTGTAACCCTGTTCAGCAAAGCGACAGATATCCCCTAAGACCGCTCCCGCTTCCACGGACGCCAACTGATCCTTATCACCCAGAAAAATAACTTTCGCTTTTGCTGGCAAGGCTTCAATCAGACGGGCCATCATCGGTAAATCCACCATAGAAGCTTCATCTATTATCAGAATATCCAGAGAAAGCGGATTACCCCGGTGGTAACGAAGTTTCTGGCTTTCCGGCTGTGCTCCCAATAGACGATGAATGGTTTGCGCCTGATCAGGAATACTCCGTCGCTGTTCATCCGTCCAAGCAAGCTTACTGACAGCTTCGCTGAGCGATTCTGTCAGTCTGGCCGCCGCTTTCCCCGTCGGAGCAGCTAGCTGAATACTTAATTGTTGCCCCTCATTCAATTTAATCAGCGCAGCCAGTAGTTTTGCTACCGTCGTTGTTTTCCCGGTTCCGGGGCCGCCAGAGATAACGGAGATACGGCTGGTCACCGCAACCGCAGCGGCCACTTTCTGCCAGTCAGTAGCCTCTTCACCAGACAGATCTTTATCAATAACGCCAAATAACTCATCTAAGATGCTGCGTAACTGTTTTTCATCAATATCGTCCGCCAATGCCACATCAGCAAAAAATGCCGCTACCTGACACTCACTCTGCCACATGCGCTGTAGGTAAAGGCGATAATCAGAAAGCCCACGGCGGGAAAGTATGATTGGAGTAGGAGATTGCCCGTCTCCAATGGCAGGGCAGGCCTGCAATGCAGAAATAATCTGTTGCCGGGAAGGTTCGCCTGCCAAAGACCAGAGTGATGCCACCAGTTCAGGGTTGCGCCCTTCAAATAAATGTTCAGGAGTAACGCGCTCTAAGGGTAGACAAACATGACCGGCCCCCGCTTCCGCACTCAAATAGGCGGTAATTAATAATAGCAATGGGTTTTCATCTTCAACCATCGCATAGGCAAACTGCACATCCAATGGGCGCAGTAGTTTCTGGGCCACGGCCTGCTGCAATAATGACATCATTACATTCATATAACTGCACTCATACCTTCTCTTCTTCACCAGCCGCACTGAAAAGCGCATCCAGTTCATCAACAAACTCAACCGGCGGCAAATAGCGATAAATACCATGCCCCGGATTATTATTATCGATGCCACGCAGAAAAAGGTATATCACTCCACCAAAATGTTGCCGATAATCATAGTTCACCAGCCGGTGACGCAGATAACGATGTAAGGCCAGTGTATAGAGCTGATACTGTAAATCATACCGATGCTCTATCATAGCGGTGGCCATTGCTTCCTGAGTATATGAACCGCTGCTTTCTCCCAACCAGTTTGATTTATAATCCACCACGTAAAACTTACCCTGCCAGCAAAACACCAAATCAATAAACCCTTTCAACATGCCTTTCACCTGATGAAAAGATAATGGTGTGCACTGTGCTGACAATGGATCATAACGATGGGTCACCACATCCAGCGCATTAGAATGCAGCAACTGATCAACAGGCAGATAAAACTGCATCTCGTTTTGTTGATGATGACGCGGAATATCAGCAAGACGCATACCCTGCTCATTCAATTCTGCCGTCTGAATATCCGTCATCCATTGTTGCAAAACTGGTGCCCAGCTTTCATCAAACCCTGCTGTTGACAGTTTTTCTTCCAGCCAGCGCTGACCCGGCTGGGAACTGAAATCCAGATCTTCCAGAATAGAATGCAAAAAAGTACCCGCTGTTGCTCCGCGGGGAAAAGTATGCGGTGTCATCAGCAATGAAGGTTCAGCCTGTTTTTCACCGCTGACATCAATATCCAGTTTCGGTGCAATAGATTGCACAATCACTTCCACCGATTCACCGAATGCGCTGGTATGGAGCTGGGAAGATGAATGTGCAGACGAGTTTTGTAAGCCGGAGTAACTGGTCACTCTCCAGTCATCCCGAATGAAACGACGAAATTTTCTGGCAACCAGAGACAGCGTATTTTCCCGTTGCGGATCCCACTGTTCATCGCCGAAATTTTCTGGCTGTGTCACCTGAATATTGTCATCCCGGAGTTCATCTAGGCTACGCAGCAGTAATTCGGCATCGCCTTTTTCCCCTTTCTGCACCAAATAACCAAGCGCAGAAAAGTGCAAATCCGTATCTCCGTTTTTTTTCCTATTGCCGACAATCAGCGGAGCAACACCGACACTACAGTGATATACCGAGCGCGTCAGGGCCACATAAAGCAGACGTAAATCTTCAGCCAGACGTTCTTCATCAGCTAATTCCAGCTTCTCACTATCCTGAAACATACTGAAATGGGTATCAAAATTCTGACGGTCATGATAAATGGCCTGTTCCTGCTTCCTGAAACTGCAAATAAAAGGCAGCCATACCAACGGGTATTCCAGCCCCTTTGATTTATGAATAGTGCAGATCTGTACCAGATGCTTATCACTTTCCAGCCGCATTTGCTGGCTTTCTGACTGTGGATCAGGGCGGGAAATCTGTTGTGCCAGCCAGCGAACGACTGCGTGTTCACTATCCAGTTGTAACGATTCTTCCTGCAACAATTCACCGATGTGCATGATATCAGTCAGACGACGCTCACCTTCATAGCCTGCCAGCAGGTTTTCTGCAATCTGGTATTTCCCCATGACAGCCCGCAGCATCGGCAAAACACCACGTGAACGCCACAGGCGCGCGTAACCATCGAACTCATCCACCAGCTTATCCCATGTATTTTCATCATGGTTCAGCGCATCGATTTGGCGGGCACTCAGACCGAATAAACTACTGGCTAATGCACTTCTCAGTACACGTTCTTTTTCCGGTGCTAACACCGCCTGTAAAAGCCAGAGCAAATCTTTCGCTTCCGGCGTATCAAACACGCTTTCACGATTGGAAAGAAAGACCGACTGGATTTGTAATTCATTCAATTCATCACGGATCAGGGCTGCTTCACGGCGATTACGCACCAGTACCGTAATATCCGCCGCAGTAACCGGACGGCTCTTTTCATTTTGTTGCAAAAAGGCATCACCGTTTTGCCCTGCCTGCAACCAGTCTCTGATTTGGGCGGCACACAGTTTCGCCATTCCCTTTTCATATTCACCCTTTGAAACGCCTTCTACAGACTGAAGCCAAAACTGTAAGGCCGTCTGTTCCTGACCATTAAGCAGGAATTTCAGGTTATGGTTTTTTTCTGCCGAATTGACATGAATAAACGGGATCTGGTCAAACAGGAACGGCTTCTCGGTATGAGAAAACAGCGTATTAACGGCCTGTACCATCGGTGCGGAAGAACGCCAGTTAGTTTCCAGCGTGTAATGGGCTTTGACCTGAGAACGCGCCCGGATATAAGTGAAAATATCCGCGCCACGAAACGCATAAATAGCTTGTTTAGGGTCACCAATGAACAACAGGCCATTTTCCGACTGATTACGATAGATAGCCTGAAAGATCCGGTATTGTTGCGGGTCGGTATCCTGAAACTCATCAATCATGGCAACGGGATAACGCTGCCTGATCGTCTCCGCCAGCTGCTCTCCTCCTTCCCGTTTCAGGGCAATGTCTAATCGCGTCAGCAGGTCATCAAACCCCATATACCCACGCATCAGCTTTTCCTGATTAACAGACTGGCGTATTTCAACAATCGCTTTAGAGAGGATAATGTCGCGCAGAGTCAGCGGTTGCTGATATAAATCATCAATAGCAGCAAATACAGGATGGTGGGGAATTTCGCCCTTTTTGGTCTTTTCTTCCAGCCTTGACTGGCAGAATTTATCCAGTTCCTTAGGAAGCTGATAATCTCTGGTTGGTGATTTTGCCCATTCAGAAACGCTATTTAGCCAGTTAGGCAAATGCTTCTTACTATAACTGCGTTTATCCACTCCTGAATTATCAATCAGCGCCTGTAAATCCGGTATTGCTTCATTCCACTGCTGTTTTACTCCGTCGATCAGGGAAATTATCTTTTCATGTCGGCTGACTAATGTTTCATTCTCATCCGGCGCATTAACGATATAAGGCATGTCCCCCTGCAAATGGGCTAAAACATCCATCAGCAGAGCCTCTGGTCCGCTCCATTCCTGACTAATCACCGTCGCCATTGAAAGTGATAAGGGGTAACAGTGACGACGCCAGAAATCTGCACACCCCTGCTTACGCAGAGGATGTTCATCCTGAATCAGTGTCTGCTCAAACAATACACCGGATTCAAACGCGTTGTGCACCAACATTCGCTGGCAAAAACCGTGGATCGTGTAGATTGCCGCTTCGTCCATCTGACGTTCAGCAGTCAGTAACCAAGCGGCAGCACTTTGCCTGTCAGGGATCTCAGCCAGCAATTGCTGATAAACCGGATCACTCACGTCGTTATCCTGCCGAATACATGCCAGCCGTAGCTGGTGAATATTTTCACGGATACGACCACGTAATTCATCTGTTGCAGCTTCGGTAAAAGTTACAACCAGGATCTCTTCAACATTAAGAGGACGGAAAAAGGCAGCATCGCCGCCCAGTCCGAGTAACAGACGCAGGTAGAGTAAACCTATCGTATAGGTCTTTCCTGTTCCGGCTGAAGCCTCAATTAGCCGCTGACCATGCAGCGGCAATGTTAATGGGTTAAGTTTATGAGACGTTATGTTACTGAGTATTTCTGTGCTCACTGAGCATTCACCTTAACCGGTAGTTTTTTCTGGAAGGTGGATACATTCGGATAAGTTTTCCAACCTTTCAACTGCGCATATTGATGAAGTGAGCCTTTCTTCCCGGTAATCTGTGAAATAAGTGCCAGTCCCTGACGTTTCATGACCGCTTTATCGTAAAACTCCATCAATTGTGCTTTAGTCACTTTTTCAAGAGAAGTCAGTAATTTTTCTCTGGTATCAAAACTGAAGTTATTACGACCAAAGTCATGACTGTAACGGGAGGCTTCTCCAGAAAATGTTTGTGGTGGCTGACGCATTTCCGTGAGTAATGACGTTTTATATTGTTCAAATTCAGCATCGGGCATCGCCTGTAATTTCTTTTCAGCCTGCTGATAGAAGCTCAGGTATCGCTGGTGCAGGTAATCCGGCTGCTTGCTGTTACTCTGCAACAGGAATCCCAGCCCCCACTGCTCTCCAACCCTTGTATTAAAAGCGAAAACTGCATAACCCAGCTGTTCTGTTGTTCTTAATTGATCATAGAACCACGGAGATAAAATGCTACTCAGCAGATTGGAATAGACAGCACCAGTATTGCGATCATATCCCGTTGGAATATAAATCTCAGCCAACGCATTATCGGTGCTGCTGGCAGTACCTTCGAAATTCACCGCATAATTGCGATCCAATTCGATATGCTCACCACTCCACCACTCTGTTCCCTGATTCCCGAGCTGTTTATGTGCAGAGTTAATAATATCAATGCCTTGCTTTTCAGTTAAATTACCAAAGATCATCGCTTGTAAAGCCGCACATTGGATCATCTTCTGACGGTATTTAATAACATCATCAATGCTGACGCCATCCAGTGATTTCAGAAGTTCAGCCTGTTCGATATAAGGCACACCGGATAAGCGGGAAACAGGCTGCATTGCCATTTCATAAGCTTTGCCTTCATTCGCGATTTCCAGTTGGTTACGATACCAGGACTTAGCTTGTTGCAGCTCAGTCTGAGTTGGCGTAAATGCCATGTATTGGCTAATGGTAGAAGTTAATAATTCAGGTAAATGCTGAGTGTAACCATATACTCCTATTTGCAGACCATCCGCATACCCGACTGAAGTTCCCATACCAGCAACTGATGCCTGATAGCCAAGTTGATTAAGTGCAAGATCAGACAGATAAGATAACAGTGAGTAGGTTACCTGTTCTTTAGCACTCTTCATACCATCAGCATTGCGTAGTTCCAGCACGATGTTTGCTTTCGGTTCATCCGCAAAATATTGGCTCGGCATATAAAGCAAACGCACATTAGGCTGTTCCAGAATCATTCGGGGATGTTTCTGGCTACCCGATGCTTTAATCAGAGTTAAGTTATCAGGAATATAAGGGTTCAGTTCCGGTAAAGAAAATGACATTCCTTTTTCAAGTTTTTGCCATTCCGCGAGCTGTTTTGGACTGATTTTATTAACCTGATACGGTGCCTGAACAAAATAAGCTTCTTTGTTGTGTGGCTCTTCCGGGCTGGTAAACCAGATGCGGGCATTTTCAGGTGTCAGTTGATCCAATCGTCTGAGAATGGCCTCAGGATTATATTTATCAGCAAGATAGGGGGCATCCAGCACATGGGAAACCGGCACTATCAGCATCATATCGGCTAACGACTCAATATAGTTCATATCCCGTACGATTGATGCGTACTTGAATGACAAATTGAATACCTTAACCATTTCATCAAAATAACTCTGTTGAATGCCTTTCTGCTTCAACAGATTAATGTAAGAAAAGATGGCAGCAATAACCTGATCACGCTGTTGAAGGCCTTTGTCGGTCAATTCGACATAAATACTGAATGAACCCGAATTACCATCAACATTTGGGTTAACACTGGCGCTGATCCCTTCGGCTAATCCTTGTTTCAGTAACCAATCAGATAAAGTATTTTCACTGCGGTTTTCAATCAGATAGCTAATGTAACCCTCGGTTTTACTACGAAAATTCGCAATTTCATTAGGAATACTGAACTCCAGTTGCAATGATTTGTACGGTTTGGATGGCACATAATGGATAATGATGCCTTCTTCCTTCTCCGTTATCGCCGGGGCTGTAATAGCAGGCACAGAAGCATTCCGATTAGGAATACGGCCAAAAGTCTCTGCGGCAATTTGAGCCAGTTTGTCTATAGGCTGTTTTCCATACAGCACCCCTTTCATTAGATTGGCTGAATAGTAGCGCTGATAAAAATCCACAAGTGCCGTCTGTAGCTTACTGTCTGGTTTATCTTTCAGTGTTTCCAGATTACCACCAGCAAAACGGGCGTTAGGGTGAGCCGGATTAAGCGTTTCTGAACGGATCTGCCAGATTCGATGCCCTTCACCTGCACGGGCAATGGTCATCTCGTTATCAACGGCACTACGCTCACGATCTGCATTGACCGGATCCAGCAAAGGCTCGGCCAGTGCATCAGCCATACGATCTGTCGCCTCTGCTAAAGCCCCATTATCAACTTCCAGATAAAAAGCGGTTCTGTTAGACGAAGTGCTGGCATTACGGCTTCCTCCGTTTTTCTGCAAAAACTCGGCAAAACCGCCCGGCTGAGGGTAGCGTTTAGATCCCATCAGCACCATATGTTCCAGATAATGGGCCAGCCCAAGCTGATTATCCGGGTTCTCCATATGGCCGACAGGAAGTGCTACAGCCGCCAGGGACTTAACCGCTTTTTCATCTGAAACCAGCAGGACTGTCATCCCATTTTGCAGTTGGATAGCGCGATATTCACGTGAATCACGTTCACTTTTATGAATCGTTTCCGGTAACGTCAGCCAAGACGGTTTGGCATATACGGTGACTTCCCAGAAAAATAAAAAAAGCATCGTCATGATGCGAATAACATGTTTAGGCATTACCTAATATTCTCCCGATTGCCTGTTATGTCTTTTTTAGATGGTGCGCCATAGGTAACAAATAACTCTGTACCTCGTGTTTCATACGAACCCAAAACGATTGATCTACCTGCCTGAATGCCCTTTGAGTATATGCATCGTTAATTTCACCATTTTTTCCTTGTGTTCCCAGCCATTGCAGCATTAATTTACTCTCTGCTTTTTGCTGAGCTTCTTCACTAAAATCGATCTGCTGGTTTTCTCTGTCATAACAGGCCTCAAGCCATGCCCAACCACTCCGGCAAAATAGGGGAAGAGGTTCTGTCATTCCCTGAAAATAACCCGCAACCAGATGATTCAGATAATCTCTGGCTTCGTTAACCGATAATGACGAAAAACGCCATGCACTGTTTTCTCTTCCATATATGCGGCTTTCGCCGTCTCCTCCAGAAAGACAATAGGCAAGGTGTTCAATCCATAGTTGGATACCATCATTGGCAGTTAAGTTCGCCGGGCGCCAACATAAAATTCCATCCGGTTGAACTTTATTCACTTTTCCGGTCAACGTGACAGTATCCAACTCATAGCATAGCTCAATAACAGAACTCTCCACTCTCTCTTCACGGATCTTATCTGCCAGTAACTGCATCGCTTCCAACTGATTAAGCCAGTAAACCTCTCCAAATGCGCCATGTGGCAGCCCGCCAGAGGCACGCAGGTGATAAAATAACGATTCAGGCTGTTCCTGCTCAATCAGGATATTGAGCAATAGTTGGTTGAATTGATAACGTTGCAGGTGATCCAATACAAAGGGTTCTTCTTCAGGCAGCTCTGTTTCTTCAATAACAAAATGGACTTTAAGTGTTTGCTGGAAGAATGCCCTGACCGGATGGCGATAAAACCGCACCAGCTCATCCAGTGATACCTCTTTTATTTCGCTGGTGTCACAATCTAATGGCTGACCAAAATAAACCGGGGAAACGCCCTGCAAACTGGCCGCTGGCAGCCATTCAGCCGCATAACTTTGTTGTTCATGTTCTGGCTGAAAATTTTCTATCGCAAAAGGGACACGGGTATGCTGGAGCAATAAATGGTTTCTGAGCCTTTTTGCGCTGTCATCCACATTCAGCATCTCATCTTCCGGCAAGCGGCAACTCTGGCAAATATAATCCAGCAGTTCATTTACCAGTACGGAGGGATTGCACTCTTTATCATCGCGGATTGATTTACCAATATAGCTGACATAAAGGCATTCTTCTGCTGAGATCAAGGCTTCCAGAAACAGATAGCGGTCATCATCACGCCGTTTCCGATCACCTCTCTGGCTTTTTTCTGCCATAAGATCGAAACCCAGTGGCGGAATAGTTCGCGGATAAACCCCATCATTCATTCCCAGCAGACAAACAACTTTAAAAGGAACAGAACGCATGGGCATCAGGGTACAGAAATTCAGTGATCCCGCCAGAAAACGCTGGCTTATCTTTTCATCATCAAAGCGAAGTGCCAGTTCATCACGTAACAATACCAGCGGTATTTTTTGGTCATAATGCGCATACAGGCCATTTTCTACCACTTTCTGCCATTGCTGGGTAATCAATGCCAATACCAGTTCTGTTTCATTATCCGCAATAAAAAAGGTTTCCAGTAATTGTGGGCAAATACCGAGCCAGTCCTCCAGAGGCTGTTCTTCACTCAGGATCTTGCGCCAGCGGTTAAGCTCCATCAGAAATTCAGCCAGTTGCCCTGCCAGTTCTGCGGCCAATCCGCTGGATTCATCATAAGGTAAAACATCATTCCACGGCCCAGCATGGCTATCCATCGCATAACCCAATAGCATACGTGTCAGGCCAAAATGCCAAGTATTCTGCCCTGTAGCAGGCAGGGACAGCGCTTCAATATTGTCATCGTCCAGCCCCCAGCAGATCCCGGATTCTTTTACCCAACGACGTAATAAACGCAGCCCTTCTTCCTGAATTGAAAATTTACCCGCCAGTGCCGGGACTTCCAGTAGTGCCAATACCTGCTCTGCGGTAAAACGGCTTTGGGGTAAATCCAGTAGAGTAATGAAAGCCTGTAATACCGGATGTGCCTGACGAGCTTTACGGTCAGAGATAGCAAAAGGAATATAACGTTCACTCGGGGCATTACCGAATACAGCCTGAATATAAGGCGTATAACTGTCGATATCCGCCATCATCACAATAATATCCCGTGGCGTCAGAGAGGGATTTTCATCTAACAGGCGCAGGATATAATCCTGCAAAACCTCGACTTCTCTTTGTGGGCTATGGCATGAGTGAAAAGACACGGAGCGATCTTTTCGATCGATAGGACGTTTTTTCAGGCTATTGTTGAATGTATTGTCTGTGGAGCCAATCTGGGCATGATCTTCAAGGTCCAGAATATCACGCTGAATCTGATGTAAAAGACAGCCCGGCGCCTGTTCAACAAAGCCATGAATATCGGCATCCGGCTCCAGCTGTGACAGCAGATAAAGATTATCTCGGCCCAGTTTTCCCCATGATGCCAGTAACGGATTACTCAGTTCCTGTTCACCTTCTTCGTTGAAAAGAGAAGGGGCATTATCCGGATCCCGGAACCGCTCCAAATATTGCTGAGTACGATAATGTTTAGGTTTACGGCTGTTCAGTCTGGCGAGAAATGTATAACTCTGAATATCCCCCCAATAATATTGGCACGGATTGGTAAACATCAGGTGGATATCAATCTGTTGCCCCAGCGCCTTAATTACCTGCATATAAGTGGGTGGCAGGGAGGATATGCCACAGATAAAAACCCGTGAAGGCAGTTTTTCCCGTGGAAAACTACCCTCTTCCAGCGTTGAAATAAACCGGCTATATAAGTTGGCTCGATGCCACATAGGCTGCTGCAATTGAAGGGTATATTCGTTCAGTGCAACCCATAGCCGTTTTTGCCACTCCTGACTGGCACTCAGTCCTTCAACAAGTTGCCCTTTTTCCCAGCTTTCCAGCCATTGCGGACGATAAACCAGATACTGGTCAAACAGGTCAGCTACCCTGCCAGCCAATTGGTGAATTTTGCGTTTATCGTTATCCTGATCAAGATAATGCCTGAGCGCTATAAATTCCGGTTCTGTTAACAAATCAGGCAGAAGTGTCATCAGTTTCCATTTCATAGCATCTTTGCTGAATGCACTTTCTTTAGGAACGTCAGGTAATACCACGGTGAACATCTGCCAGATAAACGTTGCCGGCAGTGGAAACTCGATATTTGCCGCAATCCCCAGTTTTTCAGCCAGCTGAATTTGCAGCCACTGTGACATACCGGGGCTTTGAACCAGAATCACTTCTTTGTCAAATGGGTTGGCGAGAGGTTTTTCCCTAATAAATCTCGTCATCAACTCCTTCAGAAGATCAAGTTGATTTGAATGATAAACTGTAAACATCAATACTCCCACCTGCACAAAACCAGCGTTCTAATTTACCTGAAGGATTATAGCCTTTTGTCACCTTCACCGTTATCCGGTAGCACCCCGATAATTCAAATTCCTGCTGAAACTCAGTTTCCCACCCTTGTTGTGGGGCTGTTTTATCCCGCTGAGGTTTGCCTTCTGATGGTTCATATCGTTCCAATTGTTCATGTGCCAGCTTTACTGCCTGGAGTTGCAGCCAGTACTGCTGAAAATTTGATGACAGCGCCTGATGGTAACGCATCAAACCTAACAGGGAGATAGCAAACACCACAGATGCCACCATAACCTCCGGCAAACTTATGCCACTCTGTCGGTTATTTTTCTGGTTTATCGGGACTATTTTCATAAACTATTTTCATAAACAACGTTCATAAACAAAAAGCAGCCTGAGTCACAGGGCAAAAATCCAGCCAGCCACTTTCAATAGGAATAAGTGTATCCCGATTTAAGTGTTTCATCCGTTTCATCCACTGATAAAACTCTAGCTGTTCTCCTGCGGAAAACTGCGCTGTTCCCTTTAATAGAAAAAGATTGCCCTCAAAGTGTCGGAGACAGCTTTTCAGATAAGAGCCGGTTTTTTGTAAACAGTACCAGTTTTCCAGTTTCTGCGACTCAAGCGGCCATAACTGGACTTTTCCCCACGCCAGAGATGATTCTGCCTGTTGAAAAGCATTCAGATACCGTTGTTCATCGAACATCATTAACATGGCGTTTTCCTGTTGATAATGAAGTGCTTTCAGCGTCATCAAACTTAATGTCAGCATCATAAGAATAGAGATCAATAAGGCATTTCCGCTTTGCTGTTCGCATCTTGAATACCTGTGTTGATTCACCGAATTATTTCCTGATATTACGCAACCGGATTGTGGTGCGGTGATGATGAATAATAGAAGGAGATTTCACCCAACTGGCCTTGATAGATAACGTGATAAATATTACTCCATGCAGTGACCGCGTTTGTTCAAGGTGAAACCTATCAATATTCACCTCTTTGGGATCAAAAAGCCGTTCCCAGCCGTTGTCCTGACAGTTTATTGCCCCTCTTTTCCATTCGAGAATGCGATTATTTAGCCGATAACCGAAGAATTCAGAGGCTGCATGTTCAGGTTCTTCCCAGCGATTATTTAAATTAAGATCAAAAGCGGTAATAAAGCAGGAGTTTGTAGATTCAGCCTGTTTATTTTGGATCACCAGCGGTTCCCCTTTACATTGCTTTCTGTCCAGACAATAACCCGCTCGCCGGAGATCTTTTTCCATCATATGTACCACTCGGTTGACCAGATAATGAAGACGATACTGACGATAAAGATCGAGTATCTGACTCGATAAAACCGGATAGGTTTTTGCCATCGCAATAAAAATGACACTACCAACCAACATGGCCACTAACACTTCCAGCAGGGAAAAACCTGACTGTTTTTGCCTGCAATAGCCAATAGCCCAGCTCATAGGTTTTTTATTCCCTCACAATCAGGCAGCTGATTTAGATTATTACTGCATGTCCTGATCCTGCCCCGCCCTGAGATCACAACACTGATTTCTCCGGCAGCATTTGCCAGCGCAAAGCTGGCTGGCACTGCGGTATTCCGGATACCATAAAAATCAATTCGATGACTGGTTGCTGATGACAGAAATACATCATCATAGGGGGAACTAACCCGTTCGCCCTCACCTTCATAGCAATCACCGTTTTTAGTGACTGATGAAACCAGACACCAGGGCGGACCGGCCACCAGCCATAATGTCCGTTCCTGATTCTGATAATTAGCCAGAGCCTGCTGCCTTTCCATAAACGACAGTACATTCTGCGTTGCCGATTGTAAGTGCAGGCTGTTCTGATAATTTCCCCAGCTATACAGCCCCCAAAGCAGACTCATAGAAACTAAAACCATTGCTACCAATAGTTCTAATAGCGTGAATCCATTTTGTTTATTACCCATCAGTATTCAGCCTATGCAGCGATTGATTCCGACAGGCAAAATATCTTCAATCCGAAAGAGAGTAAAAGCGTCAGTTTCTATTTATGCGAGAGGATTTGAGGAAAGAAATCAGTATATTGCGGGGTTACATTTTATGTGCGAGCCTGCTCGATAATATTACCAAGAGATTTTGGAATCATCGTACATCTGGGATGTGAGTAAACCCATTTCCGAACAGTTTCATCAATGGCAGAACTGATTAAAATTTGCCCATATTAATGATTTAATATACTATGCTAAATATAAAATCGTTAATAAAATAGCTTACCGTCTGCATATTTCAAGATGCAACTTACATAAGGAGTATCAAATGAGCACTTATGTCCCAGCTCGTGATTACAACGACACTGATGTAGTGATAGACCGCATTGCAACTGTTTCTGACATCATAAGAAAAGCATTTACCTCAGGTCAGGCCCATATCGATAAACGTATATTGGGAAAGAGTGATGTTGAATTCATGTTTGAAGTTCTGGCCAGCACAACTAAGGCGATGGCAATAGAAGAAATTACTCCTGAAAAGAAAACGCTATTACGCCGCTTAAAAAGCAAACTCATTTTCATGGAAACTCTGAAAAAAGATGGCGGGGTGCTTTCATCCGCAGAAACTGCCAAGCAATTAGGTGTATCGAAAGTGACCGTTAAAAATTGGAAAGATGCAGGAAAACTGTTAGCACTAAATATTGATGGGGAATTTTATTTTCCAGTATTTCAGTTTACTGATAACAGCAAGATTTCTAATAAAGGTGTATTAAAAGGAATTAGTCAATTACTGCCTTTACTGAAAGAGAGAGGGTTTAGTGATCGTCTGCAATATTCATTCTTTATGGAAAAACGTAATACCGCATTGAATGGCGTATTTCCAGAAGGAAAAGAATTTAGCGTTGCTCAGTTGTTACAAGAGGGTGCATCTGATGCTGTTATGCAGGAATTGTATCATCTTGTTCACTTATACGGCTCTCAGGATGCTGCATAATCAGGAAAAGGGGATAATTTTCCCCTGCCTGTCTGTATATTCTATAAATTTCAATATCAGCCTTCTTCTACCGGAATTCCTAATTGTTCTACCAGAATATCTGCCACAGCTTCCCCCTGATATTCAAATTCACTAAGACGCTGTATAGAATGTGCTTTAGTGACTGCAATCCCGGTTCCATCGGGAACATCATGCCATAGAGCAAAACATTCTTCAGTCGTCACATTCGAAGGAAATTTTATACCATTCAGCCCGGCTACATGGACTTTTTTAGCCAGTAATTGGGTTGTTTTCCGTGATGATGTGGTCATATCGTTGAGTGTCAACGAGGTTTTCTTTATTAATTTTGTTGTATCAAGAAGCTTCAAATCCTTTTCGATGACAACAATACCGATATAGAAATTTTCCAGATCAGATTCCCGAATTCCCAGCTTCCCCTGAAATATTTCTTTCATTGCCGTCAGGGGATCACTCGCCAGATACATTGTGCCATTTATCCCGTCAGTTAAACCAAAACGGGTACCGGTACCATTCGGATTGAAAAAAACACAACTTCCGCCATACTCTCCGTGTTGCAATCGTATTTTCTCACTACTTGACGGTACTTTCATTGAGCAGGCGTGAAATATATCCTCTGAAAAACTTTCCACTTTTTTTTCAATAGATTTACTTTTCATTTCAAAAACTCTCACTCTTTATTGGCTGTGATGCATCTTGAAATCCATTCGGTATATCTTTGTCACTTTCTCGTTAATTTATTTCTTCTGTGAAGGGTATTCAGGTTTTCCAGAAATAATAATTTATTAAATTGTTTTTTTCTTTACTGGTTTACTTATCCAATGATATCTAAATAGAAAAAGAATATTTCCATCCCCAAAACGGGGACGGAAAAAATAGGTAATTATTTTTACTGACTGAATTAAGTCAGAATTAGATTGCAACCGGTGCTTTAATACCCGGATGCGGGTCGTAGCCTTCGATTTCAAAGTCTTCGAATCGATAATCGAACAACGATGCTGGCTTACGCTTGATAACCAGTTTCGGCAATGCGCGCGGTTCTCGGCTCAGTTGGAGTTTCGTCTGTTCCATGTGGTTGTTATAAAGGTGAGTATCACCACCCGTCCAAACAAAATCACCCACTTCCAGATCACACTGCTGAGCCATCATATGCACCAATAATGCGTAGCTGGCGATGTTGAATGGTAGCCCCAGGAAAACATCACAGGAACGCTGGTAAAGCTGGCAGGACAGTTTGCCATCTGCCACATAGAACTGGAAGAAAGCATGACATGGTGCCAGTGCCATTTTATCCAGTTCTCCGACATTCCAGGCAGAAACGATGATCCGACGCGAGTCCGGGTCACTTTTCAGCTGTTCAATAACGTTGGTCAGCTGATCAATCTGGCGGCCATCCGGTGCTCCCCATGACCGCCATTGCTTACCATAAACCGGCCCTAAATCACCGTTTTCATCAGCCCATTCGTCCCAGATACTGACGCCATTTTCATGCAGGTATTTGATATTAGTATCACCATTCAGAAACCATAACAGTTCATGAATGATGGAACGAAGATGGCAGCGCTTGGTTGTCACCAGCGGAAAGCCCTCCTGCAAATTGAAACGCATCTGATGACCAAAGATCGAAAGTGTTCCTGTGCCTGTGCGGTCATCTTTTGCTGTGCCTTCTTCCAGCACTTTTTTCATTAAATCCAGATACTGTTTCATTTTGCCTCTTGTACCTTGTCTTTCTGCGTATTTTTTCGCGTATTGTTGCCGGTGTTATTGTTGCTGGGGCGTTTATAGGCCCATATCATCATCAATATCCCGACTAAAATCATTGGGATCGAAAGGATCTGACCCATGCTGATCCCATCAAATAATCCGAGCTGCGCATCAGGCTGGCGGAAAAACTCAACGATGATGCGGAATGCACCGTAACCGATCAGGAATAATCCTGAGACGCTTCCCATTGGGCGTGACTTACGGATAAATAAATTAAGGATGATAAACAGTACGATGCCTTCCAGTACCATTTCATACAGTTGTGAGGGGTGACGGGGCAGGACACCATATTTTTCCAGAATAGGCCATAAAGAAGGGTCTTTAGTTGCCAGTGCGATGTCTTCACTTTGAGAGCCGGGGAACAACATTGCCCACGGTGTATCAAGCGTAACACGCCCCCACAGTTCGCCATTGATAAAGTTACCAATGCGCCCCATCCCTAAGCCAAAAGGAACCAGTGGAGCAACAAAATCGGCGGTTTGCAGGAAGTGGCGCTTAGTCCTGCGAGAGAACCACCACATTGCACAAATAACACCGATCAGCCCGCCGTGGAAAGACATCCCGCCATCCCAGACCTTAAACAGATACAGAGGGTTTTCCATAAACACCGGGAGGTTATAGAACAGAACATACCCGAGGCGCCCGCCGAGGAATACCCCGACAAACCCCGCATACAGCAGGTTTTCTACTTCGTTCTTCTCCCAGCCACTATTTGGTTTTGCTGCCCGACGATTTGCCAGCCACATGGCAAAAACAAAACCAACCAAATACATAAAACCGTACCAGTGAAGTGATACCGGCCCGATTGAGAATATGACCGGATCAATATTAGGAAATGCCAGATAGCTAGTGCTCATCGTTCCCCACTAAAAATAATGTTGTGTGAATGCCCTAAGGCAGATCATTGTAAATAACAGATCACCGTAAATAACCGATCACCTTAAATAACAATGGTAAATAATAGCATGGGCGGCTAAATGCCTCCACGCACCAGCCCACCAAGGCCGTGGGTTTCCATAAAAGCAGAACAGATTTCTTTCACCTGTTGGGTGGTTTCTGCCTTCAGGATTTCCTGAATAAAATAACTCAGTTCTGCGGAATCTAAATGATGTAATAGGTATTTAATTCGCGGAATACTCCGGCCGCTCATGCTCAGGCAACGATAACCAAGGCCGACTAATATCAGCACTCCCATCGGCAAACCCGCCATTTCACCACAAACACTCACGGGTAAATCAATGCGCTGGCTTTCATCAACAATCTGTTTTAAGGCCTTAATCATTGCCGGATGAAGATTGTCATACAAAGAAGCAACATGGGTATTATTGCGATCCACCGCAAGTAAATACTGGGTTAAGTCGTTGGTGCCAATAGAGATAAAATCAACTCGTTTCTTCAATTGTGGTAACAGCAGGATCAGAGAGGGCACTTCTACCATGACGCCAATTTGTGGCATTGCAATAGTTATGCCAGCGGATTGTTCAACTTCTGTCTTTGCCCTGTTGATCAGTTTTTTGGCTTCATCAATCTCTTCAATACAGCTTACCATCGGCAACAATATTTTCAGATTTCCGGTCGATATATTCGCTTTCAACATCGCCCTAAGCTGGATCAGAAATATTTCTGGCTGATCCAGTGTTATGCGAATTCCCCGCCAGCCAAGGCAAGGATTTTCTTCATTAATAGGCATATACGGAAGATGTTTGTCAGCGCCAATATCCAGTGTTCTCAACACAACTGATTTGTCAGGGAAAAGTGTCAGCATTTCCTGATAGCGATTTCTCTGTTCATCTTCTGATGGAAAACCGCTGTGCAGCATAAAAGGGATCTCAGTACGGTACAACCCGACCCCATCAATACTATCGCCTATTTGTTGCTCATATTTCAGGCTCAGCCCTGCATTAAGTTGAACCCGTACCCTCTCTCCACTTTTAAGCCGGGCTTTTTGTTGCTGCCCGCCTTCGGCCAGTTTACTGAGAACCTGCTCTTCTTCGATGATCTGGCGATATTCCTGAACAACCAGTGGCTCCGGATCAATGAAAAATTCTCCCCGATAACCATCCAGAATTAACATTCGGTTATGCAGCAATTCAGGATGAATATCAGCGCCCATAATCGCCGGTATTCCCATCGCCCTGACTAAGATTGCGGAATGTGAATGAGTTGCCCCATCACGCACAATAACACCCACCAGCTTATCCTGCGGGATTTCAGCCAGTAAGTTAGCGCTGAGTTCATCTGCCACCAGAATAAAACGCTCTGGCCACTGGCTATTGCCGGTAAAATCATCGTCCAGATGAAAGAGCAACCGCTGCCCGAGCGCCCGTAGATCAGAAGCCCTTTCCCGCATATAGGCATCCTGAAGATTGGCAAATTGTTCCGCATATTTCTCCACAACACTTTTTACCGCCCACTCTGCAATAAAACCATTATCAACCGAGTGAAACAGATCCTGTTTAAGTTTCGGATCATTCAGTAAGTGGGAGTAGAGGTCAAAAATAGCAGCACTTTCTTTCTGCGAGCTGGCGGTAAAGCGTTTACTTATCCGGCGGCATTCTGCTGTTGCCTGCTCAAGCGCACGGGTCAGGCGGGAACGTTCTGCCTGATAATCGAGTGTTAACGCTTCAGAGACCTGTTCAAGTGATGGCTGGGAGCAATCCTGCCAGCCCTGAGCCATAGCGATACCCTGAGAGACTGCCAGTGCTTTGATGTGGGTCTGACAATACTGGCTTGATAATCCACGAACCTGGGCCTGAGCAAGGATCGCAGCCAATTGCATGGCGAGAGTCACCATAAAGGACTCTTCACTTTCATCAAACGATCGCCGCTCATTTTGCTGAACGACCAGAATCCCCTGCAATTGGCGGCGGTAGATGATCGGAACACCTAAAAAGGCCCGGAGATTTTCTTCTTTTACCTGAGGAATATATTTGAAGCTGGGGTGATCACGTACATCAGCAAGGTTGATTAACTCTGACAAGCGCCCGACTTCACCCACAACACCTTCGTCAAAGGAGAGGCTGACTGTGCGCTTTCCCGGCTTCTTCAACCCCCGGGTTGCCATCAGGTAATAACGCTGGCGCTGATGATCGGCCAGATAAATAGAACAAACATCCGTGTTCATTGCTAAGCAGGTTTCATTAACTAACAGCTCAAGCGCTTCCGATAAATTCGTTGCCATCGCAACCTTTTCAACAATTTCCCGTAAGCGCATGAGCATAACAATTACCTAACTTCTTCTACGACGATAATAGGCTGAGTAGGGTTGTGGCGCTGATTCCTGTACTGGCATCACGATGGAGGAAAACTCTTTCATCACACGGCGATACACATCCCGTTTAAAGGAAACAACCTGCCTGACAGGGTACCAATAACTCACCCACCGCCAACCATCAAATTCTGGTGTACTACTGCGCTGCACATTAATCTCTTTTTCACTGCAAAGCAGCTGCAATAAAAACCAGCGTTGCTTTTGCCCTATACAAACGGGCTTTGTATCCCAACGCACCAAACGTTTGGGTAATTTGTAACGCAACCAGCTACGGGTGGAGGCTAAAACCCGTACATCTTTGCGACTTAAACCAACTTCTTCGAACAACTCACGATACATCGCTTGCTCTGGCGATTCTCCCGGATTGATACCTCCCTGGGGGAACTGCCATGAATGCTGTCCATAACGGCGGGCCCACAGAACCTGCCCCTGACGATTACAAATTACAATTCCTACATTCGGGCGGTAGCCATCATCATCGATCACCAGACTACCTCTCGATAAAACGAATTTGAAAAGATAGCTAATTGTTTCACACTCCCCTCAAGCGGTAAACCTCTATACCCAATGGATTTAGAATTGCATCCCGGCGGTCAGGAAACACCCCTTTGGAACGCGGATCCCCACCTATTTATAAAACGATAGCAGGAATGTGAGCACAGCCAATAAATCAGAAAAAATAGTCAGAAAGATGACAGATATATTAATGAGGCTTTGCAGTCACTGCTTTAGCCTCTACAATACGGTCATCTCAACGGGGTGCGAGTGTTGTCGGACAACATCGCTGAGAGCAAACCCGTAGAACCTGATCCGGTTGGTACCGGCGTAGGGATTTGAGCCACTATTCATTGATATATAACAGTCATTGATATATAGCAGTCATTTTATCAGACACTTTCTCAAATCCTTTACCAATCTGCTGGTCACTTATTTAATTATGAGTGCTAATAACGATTATTAATAACCACTATTAACAATTACTATTAATAACGACAGGAGAGCAAAGTGTTTAAGCGTTTATTTTCCCGGTTTATCGCAATCAGTGTATTATCGGTTTCAGCATGTGCCTTTGCTCAGGCTGCACAGGCTAAGCCTACGCTGACTGTTTATACTTATGATTCGTTTGCCTCCGAGTGGGGAGCAGGCCCGGCTATTAAAAAAGCTTTTGAATCCGAGTGTGACTGTGAATTAAAACTCGTTGCGCTGGAAGATGGTGTTTCTTTACTGAACCGTATAAGAATGGAAGGTAAAAAAACTCAGGCTGATATCGTGCTGGGTTTAGATAATAACCTGATTCAGTCTGCCCAACAGACAGGGTTATTCACCCCTGTCAGTATTGATACCACAAAATTAAAACTGCCTTTCACATGGAATAACAGTACTTTTATTCCCTACGATTACGGTTATTTTGCTTTTATTTACAATAAAAACACCCTGCCTAACCCCCCAAAAAGCATGGCTGAACTCATTAACAGCCAGCAGAACTGGAAGATTATTTATCAGGACCCGCGCACCAGTACCCCCGGCTTAGGTTTTTTACTCTGGATACAGGAACTCTATGGTGATAAGGCCGCACAAGAGTGGCAGAACATTGCCAAAAAAACGCTGACGGTAACTAAAGGCTGGAGTGAGGCTTACGGGTTATTCCTGAAAGGAGAAGGCGATATGGTGCTCAGTTATACCACCTCACCGGGCTATCACATCATATCTGAGAAAAAGGATAATTACGCCGCAGCCATATTCGATGAGGGGCACTATTTACAGGTTGAAGTTGCTGCACAGCTGGCTTCAAGCAAGCAGCCTGAACTGGCTCAGAAATTCATGCAATTCATGCTCTCCCCAGCATTCCAGCAAGTTCTTCCGACCACGCAGTGGATGTATCCTGTTACTGATATTCCTCTGCCAGAAGTGTTCAAACAACTGCCTGTGCCAGAGAAATCACTGCAATTCAACGCAGATGAAGTAGCAAAACACCGTACACAATGGATCCGTACATGGCAAAGTGCTGTAAGCCGTTAATCGCGGGTTGGTTATTGCCGGGGGTGATTGCCTCCGGCCTGTTGCTCCTCATTGCGCTTTCCGCTTTTGGCGCTCTGTGGTTTTATGCGCCTGAAAGTCACTGGCAGGTCTTTCTGAATGACAGTTATTTATGGCATGTGATTCGTTTTACTTTCTGGCAAGCATTTTTATCCGCCTTATTCTCGGTGATACCCGCCATATTTCTGGCCAGAGCGCTCTATCGTCGCCTCTTTCCGGGCAGAACGCTTTTCCTACGCCTGTGTGCCATGACGCTGGTTCTGCCGGTTTTAGTCGCTCTGTTTGGCATACTGACTGTTTACGGACGTGTTGGCTGGCTGTCCAGTCTTTGCCAGTGGATAGGAATTGAATACCATTTCACGCCTTACGGTCTTCAGGGTATTTTACTGGCACATATTTTCTTCAATATGCCGATGGCTACGCGCTTATTACTCCAGTCACTGGAAAATATTGCAATAGAACAACGGCAGCTTGCAGCTCAGCTTGGTATGAATGAGTGGCAACATTTTCGTTTTGTCGAATGGCCTTACCTGCGCCGCCAGATTTTGCCAACAGGCGCACTGATTTTCATGCTGTGCTTCGCCAGCTTTGCCACCGTACTGACATTAGGCGGCGGCCCTTCTGCAACTACGATTGAGCTCTCTATTTATCAGGCCATCAAGTATGACTACGATCTGGGTCAGGCCGCCCTGCTCGCACTTATCCAGCTCTTTTGCTGTCTTGGTCTGGTGTTACTGAGCCAAAAACTCAAAGGCATACTTTCGGTAGGTTATGGGCATCAGCAACAATGGCGTAACCCGCAGGATTCCTGGCTGAAAAAGTTATGTGACGGATTGCTTATCACTACCGCATTACTGCTTTTGCTCCCGCCATTACTGGCGGTCATCATGGATGGGCTGAACAGCGCAGTGTTAGATGTTCTCAGTAAACCTGAATTATGGCAGGCGTTCACAACTTCCATTGTTATCGCACTGGGAGCGGGGTTATTGTGTATTTTCCTGACGATGATGCTGTTATGGAGTAGCCGCGAATTATACCTGCGTCATTTATCGCGCTGGGGACAGGCTCTGGAAAGCAGTGGTTTACTGATTCTGGCGATGCCGGGTATTGTGCTTGCAACTGGCTTTTTCATTTTACTGAATAATACCATCGGGTTACCCGATTCTCCTTACGGGCTGGTTATCCTGACCAATGCCTTAATAGCAATTCCTTATGCGTTAAAAGTACTGGATAACCCAATGCGCGATCTGGCAGTACGCTACAATCCGCTGTGCCACTCGCTGAATATTAAGGGGTTCAATCGCCTGCGCTGGATTGAACTTAAAGCCCTGAAAATCCCGCTGGCACAGGCACTGGCTTTTGCCAGTGTGCTGTCAATCGGGGATTTTGGCATTGTGGCGTTATTTGGTGACGAAAATTTCCGTACCCTGCCTTTCTATCTCTATCAGCAAATCGGGGCATACCGCAGTCAGGATGGCGCAGTAACTGCTTTCCTGCTTTTGTTCCTCTGTTTTATTTTGTTCAGCGTGCTTGAACGCTTACCGGGCCGACGCCATGATTAAACTTGAAAATGTGACTTATACCTATGAACAAATTTCCATGCATTTCAACGTCAGTATTGAGGCGGGCGAGCGCATTGCTATCCTCGGCCCGAGTGGGGCGGGTAAAAGTACATTATTAAGTTTAATCGCAGGATTTCAGTTCGCAGAACGCGGTGATATCCGGCTGAATGGGGACAATCATACCAATACATCCCCTTCCAATCGCCCAGTATCCATGCTGTTTCAGGAAAATAATCTATTTTCCCATTTAACCATTGAGCAAAATATCGGTCTGGGTTTACACCCCGGCCTTAAATTAAGTGTTCAACAGCAGCAAACACTGCAACAAATTGCATCGCAGGTATCACTGACGGAATATCTGAACCGCCTGTCTGCGCAGCTTTCCGGTGGGCAACGCCAACGTGCAGCACTGGCGCGCTGTTTAGTGCGTCAGCAACCCATTTTATTGCTGGATGAGCCTTTTTCAGCTCTTGATCCTGCCTTACGTAATGAAATGCTGGAATTACTGGATCAGGTATGCAGAGATCGGAAACTGACTTTACTGATGGTGTCCCATAATCTTGATGATGCCGCTAAAATCGCCCCGCGTTCTCTGCTGATTGTGGATGGTAAGGTTTATTATGATGGTGCTACAGAGAAACTGGTAAAGGGTGAAGTGCCTGAGGCAGAGATATTGGGGATTAGATAAGTTGTGAATTAATGCCTCCTGCATATCTTTTATTTCGCCAGTCATATGCAAGAGGCAACTTTCTATCGGATTATTCCCTACGTTCTACCGAGTATTATCAGCCTTCATACTGAATCCCGTCTTTTTTCACAGAAATGCCAGTAATTTTCTCTACGACCTGTGGCCAGAATGAGCTTTTCTTTTTATGTTTTTCATAGAGTGCAGCTAAATAGACTTGGCTAGCAGCAATACCATCTGAATCTTTTATATCCATCCCGAATTCCAGACTCTTTTTCAGATCCGAAACCGCATATTTATAATACTGGCTTTTTGCTCCTTCAAGGACATTTTCAACCAGTGTACGCCGCAGAAACGTTGCTGATCGAGGAAAATGGTACTGATTCAATGAGTTTGATAGTTCTCTGAATTTACTGGCAGTAAGAAGTGTAAGAGTGAGTTTCATTTCGCTCGCCGTTAAACCCAGAACATAATTATCAATAATATCGAATTTTTCAATAGCCATCAGGAAAAGCAAATAGTTATGGGGTTTACTCTGACTGGCGATGTCCAAAAATAATTTGAGTCCATCTGCCTTTTCATTATTTTCGATAATATTTTCATATAACTGGTAGAATTTATGATCACAATAACCCTGAAATGCTTTAATACAGAGTTTCTTGGCTTCTTCTTTTTTTCCTTCTTCAGTATAAGCCTTAATCAATAACTCAACTGCCCGTTCCTTAGCGTTATACATATTTCTTGTATCCGTTTTTATGAATTCCTCTAAAACGGTAATCGCTTCATCAGCCCGGACATCGTCAATCAGGAGTTGAGCATAATTCAGGTAGTGCTCTGATCGTTCAAATACTTTATTTTCAACAAAATATGCCTGAAAGAAATGGACATCTTTAATGAGATAACTTAATTCCAGTGCATTAATATTTTTTCTGTTTTGATAGAATATATCTCTTAACTGGCGGATCGTTTCCAGACCAAGCACAGATTTATATTCATTAAATAATGAAATAGAAAAGAAAGTATCACTCTGGAAAAGTTTGAAAATTTTCCTGGCAATTACCACACTACTCTGCTCTTTTTGCAGGGATAGCGCCTTAATCCACGAATCAATCAGATAATAATAAAAATCCTGCCAACCACCACTGGATGTATCTTTGTTTTCACAAATGCGCTCGAAATCCTGTAGCATTTTTATCAACAGTAATTCAGACTCTTCCGGTTCAGACTGGATAGCTTTACCCAAAAGTTCCTTTAGATAGTTATGCAATTCGTCAAAAAAGCCATCAGTTTCATAATAATCAAAAAATCGCTTGCTCTTGGTACGCTGTTTATAGCCTTTTTCAATTAGTTTCAGAAGATCTTTCGGTTCCATTAAATATCCTCCCACTAATACAGAACAAGCCTGCTCATTGTTTTCAACCAACGTATGGATGATTTCAAGTAACCTGTCTTTATCAAAACTGGCAAGTAATTCAATTTGTTTCTTGTTTAACTTACTCTTCATCATCAATCCCTCATTCGTTCAATGAAAAACAACTGTATAAATAACCATGTAATGCTATACTTAAATCCCATTACCAATCAAAAGAAATAAGCTTTACCTTCAAGCTAAAATAGTATGCAGATAAATCACGCTGAACAAGGCTTCATCCTGTCCCGTCACTGGAAAGATACGCCATCCGGTATTGAGTTGGTGTATTGGTTAGCCACGGATAAAGGTAGCCGACGCATTACTATTCCTCATCAGAAAGCTGTCGCCTTTATACCCCAATGTGATTTGCCTGAAGCTGAGAAACTGCTGGCTCAGGAACGCCATTATGAGCTGAAAAAACTCCCTCTGAAAGATTTTAACCGCCAGCCTGTTTCCGCATTGTATTGTTCACAGTATCGCCATCTACAGCATCTGGAAAAAGTGTTAAAGGAACAGGATATTCCCCTTTACGAAACCGATATCCGCCCGCCGGATCGCTTTATGATGGAACGTTTTATTACTGCTCCCGTCTGGTTTAACCAAAAGGCCGACGGGAGTTATCAAATGAAACCCAATCCTGACTACCGACCCAGCCTGAAATGGGTTTCTTTGGATATCGAAACCAGTCAGCATGGTGAGCTGTATTCTATCGGCTTGGCAGGCTGCGGAGAGAAAACGGTATTTATGCTGGGATCGGAGAATGGTGAACAGCAGGGACTGGATTTCAGGCTGGAATATGTTGCCAGCCGTCCACAAATGCTGGAGAAGCTCAATAAGTGGCTGGAAGTTTACGATCCCGATGCAATTATCGGCTGGAGCCTGATTCAATTTGATTTAAGAGTGCTCCAGAAACATGCTGAACGCTATAACATTCCTCTGCGGTTTGGTCGTGGGAAAGGGGTACTGGAATGGCGCGAACATGGTTTTAAACCCGGGCATTTTTTCGCTTCTGCGGCAGGTCGCCTGATCATTGATGGTATTGATGCGCTGAAAACTGCAACATGGAATTTTCCTTCGTTCAGCCTTGAATATGTTGCTCAGGAGTTATTCGGGGAAGGGAAAGCGATTGATAGCCCTTATGATCGAATGGATGAAATTAATCGCCGCTTTCAGGAAGATAAACCCGCCCTCGCTCATTACAATTTGCAGGACTGTATTCTGGTCAACCGGATTTTTGAGAAAACCAATCTCATGGCATTTTTGCTGGAACGAGCGACAGTCACAGGGTTAGCAGTGGATCGTGCCGGAGGCTCAGTGGCTGCATTCACTCATCTTTATCTGCCTCGTATGCACCGAATCGGATATGTGGCTCCTGTTCAGCCAACGAGTTTCACCGACCACAGCCCCGGTGGTTTTGTGATGGATTCATCCCCCGGTCTGTATGATTCCGTGCTGGTATTGGATTATAAGAGCCTCTACCCTTCTATTATACGTACTTTTCTTATTGATCCGGTCGGAATGGTGGAAGGTCTTGCCCAGCCCGATAAAGAACATTCTGTTCCCGGTTTCCGGGAAGCATTTTTTTCCCGCACCCAGCACTGCCTGCCAGATATTGTCACTCATATCTGGCATGAGCGAGATAAAGCAAAGCAGCAAAACAATGCTCCGCTTGCTCAGGCGCTGAAAATTATCATGAATGCCTTTTATGGCGTACTCGGCGCTTCCGGTTGCCATTTTTTTGATCCGCGCCTAACCTCATCAATTACCATACGCGGCCACAAGATTATGCATCAGACACGAAAATTAATTGAATCAGAAGGTTATAAGGTAATTTATGGTGATACTGATTCCACGTTTGTCTGCCTGAAAAAACCTCACTCCGAAAAAGAAGCCAGCCAGATTGGTCATTCGCTGGCACAGTTCGTCAACCAATGGTGGAAAGACCATCTCAGCACTGAGCTCAACCTTGAGAGCACACTGGAGCTGGAATTTGAAACCCACTATCGCCGTTTTCTGATGCCGACCGTAAGGGGAGCAGAAGAAGGGAGTAAAAAGCGTTATGCCGGGTTGAGCGGCGATAAATTGGTATTTAAGGGGCTGGAAACGGTAAGAAGTGACTGGACTCCGCTGGCGCAGGTATTTCAGCAGGAGCTGTATTCCCTTATTTTTTATAAGAAGTCTTATCAGGATTATATACGTAATTATATCGCCAGTACGCTCGCCGGTGAGTTTGATAAACGTCTGGTTTACCGAAAACGGCTGCGGCGTAATCTCACTGATTATCAGCGTAATGTTCCTCCCCATGTCAGGGCTGCTCGTCTGGCGGATGAGTACAACAAGCAGAAAAACCGCCCGTTACAGTATCAGAGCGGTGGCTGGATTAGTTACATTATCACGCAATCCGGGCCTGAGCCGCTGGAAAATCTCACCTCTCCACCGGACTATGAACACTATATCAGTAAGCAGATTATGCCGATTGCAGATGCCATTCTGCCGTTTCTTCAGGATGATTTTACCACCCTGCTGACAGGGCAAATGAACCTTACTTTCGATTAATTGATGTTTTTGCAGGTGACGACTTGCTCAGCTTCAATTAACATAACGCCCCTTTAAAGGGAAATTACTCCCGAAAAGTGTCACAGAACTAGTCATGAAAACTAGTCATAAAGACGAACCCTATCGATAACCAATGATGATCGATATCCAACAAAAGCAGCCACCCTGCAACCATAAATAACATTATCTAACAGAAAACTGAGCCAAAATTTATGCCATTTACTCTTGGTCAACGCTGGATAAGCGATACAGAAAGCGAACTTGGATTAGGTACAGTCGTGGCGCTTGACACGCGCATGGTGACATTGCTTTTTCCAGCCAGCGGAGAAAACCGCCTCTACTCACGCAATGATTCCCCGATCACCCGAGTTATGTTTAATGCGGGCGATACCGTGACCAGTCACGAAGGCTGGAAACTCAAGGTCGATGAAGTTCAACAAGAGAATGGCCTGCTGAACTACATCGGTACTCGTTTAGATACTGAAGAAGAAAATGTCATCCTGCGGGAAGTATTTCTGGATAGTAAGCTGACATTCAATAAGCCACAGGATCGCTTGTTTGCCGGCCAGATTGATCGCATGGATCGCTTTGCCCTGCGTTTCCGCGCTCGTAAGCATCAAAGTGAACAATTTCGTCTGGCAGAAAGTGGCTTACGTGGCATTCGTGCCAGTTTGATCCCCCACCAGTTACATATCGCTAATGAAGTCGGTAAGCGCCATGCACCGCGCGTATTACTGGCGGATGAAGTTGGTCTGGGTAAGACCATTGAAGCTGGTATGATTATCCATCAACAACTGATGGCGGGTCGTGCCGAACGTGTGCTGGTTATTGTGCCAGACAGTCTCCAGCATCAGTGGCTGGTGGAAATGCTGCGCCGCTTTAACCTGCGCTTTTCTCTGTTTGATGATGGCCGTTATTCCGAAGCCCAGCATGACAGCGATAATCCATTTGAAACGGAACAGTTAGTTATCTGTTCGCTGGATTTTGTTCGCCGTAATAAACAGCGTTTTGAGCATTTGCTGGAAGCGGGCTGGGATTTGATGGTCGTGGATGAAGCACACCATCTGGAATGGAGTGAAAAAGCGCCAAGCCGCGAATATCAGGTTATCGAGCAACTGGCAGAACAAATTCCGTCTGTTCTGCTGCTGACAGCGACACCAGAACAGTTAGGACAGGAAAGCCACTTTGCCCGTCTGCGTCTCCTTGATCCAAATCGTTTCCACGATTATCAGGCTTTCATTGACGAACAGCAGAAATACCGCCCGGTTGCTGATGCAGTAACGTTACTGCTGTCTGGTGAAACGCTGAGCAATGATCAGCAAAACCTGATTGTTGAGCTGATCAGCGAACAGGATATTGAACCTCTGCTGAAAGCGGCGAATAGCAATAAGGAAGAAGAGAGTGAAAACGCCCGCCGTGAATTAGTTGCGATGCTGATGGATCGCCACGGCACCAGCCGGTTGCTGTTCCGTAATACCCGTGGTGGTGTAAAAGGTTTCCCTCACCGCGAACTGCATGAAATTAAGCTGCCACTGCCATCCCAGTATCAGACTGCTATCAAAGTGTCTGAAATTATGGGCGCGAAAAAAACGGTGGAAGCGCGTGCAAAAGATATGCTCTACCCTGAGCGGATTTATCAGGAGTTTGAAGGCGAAAATGCAACATGGTGGAACTTTGACCCCCGTGTTGAATGGCTGCTTGGCTTCCTGCTGGCGAACCGCGATGAAAAAGTACTGGTGATCTGTGCCAAAGCAGAGACTGCCCTGCAACTGGAGCAGGTTCTGCGTGAACGCGAAGGGATCCGCAGCGCGGTATTCCATGAAGGGCTTTCCCTGCTGGAGCGTGACCGTGCAGCGGCTTATTTCGCTTCCGAAGAAGAAGGCGCGCAGGTGCTTCTGTGCTCTGAAATTGGTTCCGAAGGACGTAACTTCCAGTTCGCTAATCAGCTCGTTATGTTCGATCTGCCTTTCAATCCTGATTTGCTGGAACAGCGTATCGGTCGTCTGGATCGTATCGGTCAGAACCGCAATATCACGATCAGCGTGCCTTATCTGGAAAGTACCGCACAATCTGTCCTGCTGCGCTGGTATCACGAAGGTCTGGATGCATTCGAACATACCTGCCCGACAGGTCGCCCGATTTATGATAAGTACTATGAAACGCTGCTGAATTTCCTTGCCAAGCCTAACGAACAAACGGGCTTCTGCGAGTTTATCTCCGAGTGCCGCACGCATCACGAACAGCTCAAACAACAGCTGGAGCAAGGTCGTGACCGTCTGCTGGAGATGAATTCTAACGGTGGTGAGCAAGGGCAGATTCTGGCTGAAACCATTGCCGGGCAGGATAATAATACTGATTTGGTGAATTTTGCCCTGAACCTGTTCGATATCATTGGTATCAATCAGGAAGATCGCAACGATAACATTATTATTCTCAACCCGTCTGAACACATGCTGGTGCCTGACTTCCCCGGTCTGCCACAGGATGGCTGTTCTGTTACATTCGATCGTGAAAAAGCCTTATCCCGCGAGGATACTCAGTTCCTGAGCTGGGAGCATCCGATTATCCGTAATGGTCTGGATCTTGTCCTGTCAGGTGATACCGGAAGCTGTGCAGTTTCTATTCTGAAAAACAAAGCACTGCCGGTTGGCACGCTGTTAGTTGAGTTAGTTTATGTTGTTGAGGCTCAGGCACCGAAACACCTGCAATTAACCCGCTTCCTGCCTCCGACACCGTTGCGCTTATTGATGGATCTGAAAGGTACTAATCTGGCACCTCAGGTGGAGTTTGAAAGTTTTAACCGTCAGTTGAATGCCATCAACCGCCATAATGCCAGCAAGCTGGTTAACGCGGTTCAAAAAGAAGTTCATGCTGTTTTGCAGCAATCTGAACCTCTGGTTGAACAACAGGCGCGCGAATTAATTGAGAAAGCGAAAAAAGAAGCTGATGAAGTCCTGTCCGCTGAGTTGTCACGTCTGGAAGCCCTGAAAGCGGTCAACCCGAATATCCGTGATGATGAACTGGAAGCCATTGAATCCGAGCATAAGCATCTGTTGCTGAATCTGGATCAGGCAAACTGGCGTCTGGATGCAATTCGTCTGGTCGTTGTCTCTCACCAATAAAGAATAGTTATTCTGTCATAAGGGGCATCCATAACGAGGTGCCCCTCTGTTTTATCCCATCGATATGCTGTTAGAATGCGCCCCGTTATTTTTTCCAACCCAATTTTCCAAACCCATTGGAGCGACTATGCTGGAGTTTTATAATCCCCCGACTGACCCCTGGTTACATGTGCTTTATCAGGATGAGCACATTATGGTTGTCAATAAACCCAGCGGATTGCTTTCTGTTCCGGGAAAAGCTGAGGAACATAAAGACAGTATCATGACCCGGGTACAGGCCGAATTTCCCTCTGCCGAATCTGTTCATCGGCTGGATATGGCGACCAGTGGCATCATGGTGGTCGCACTGACCAAAGCGGCCGAACGTGAGCTCAAGCGACAATTTCGTGAGCGTGAACCGAAAAAAGTCTATATCGCACGTGTCTGGGGGAAATTAGAACCGGAAGAAGGGCTGGTTGATTTACCGTTAATCTGCGACTGGCCGAATCGCCCGAAACAAAAAGTCTGCTTTGAGACGGGAAAATCGGCACAGACCGAATATCAGGTACTTGAATATGAAGCACAGGCAACCCGCGTCAGGCTCGCGCCTATCACCGGTCGTTCCCATCAGCTTCGTGTACATATGCTGGCACTTGGCTATCCCATTCTGGGTGATCGGTTCTATGCGCATCAACAGGCAAAAGAGTTAGCTCCTCGCCTGCAATTACACGCACAGGAGCTGTCTATCACTCATCCGGCTTATGGTTCTCCGATGCATTTTGAATGTATCGCCGACTTTTAATTGCCGTTAACTTCTTTATGACAACGGCTATTTAAAGCCTTTCTCTTTCTTGATCAGATCATAAGCGGCCTGAATGGACTGTGCCTTTTGTTTGGCAAGCTCCATCATTTCTGGTGGTAAACCTTTTGCCACCAGCTTATCGGGATGGTGCTCACTCATCAGCTTCCGATAAGCCCGCTTAATGGTTGTGGCATCATCACTCTGGCTGACCCCCAGCACCTTACAGGCATCTTCCAGCGTCGCACGCTGTTGGGCGGCTCCCTGATAATGACCATTCTGCTGATATTGCCCGCCAAAATGACGACCGCCTTCCATCATCGCCAGAAACTGCTCGAACTGCATACGGGAAATTCCCAGTTCTTCAGCAATCACAAACAGCACTTTTCTTTCATTGGGATGAAGTTCACCATCAGCAAATGCAGCCTGAAGCTGAATTTCGAGAAACATTCTGATCAGATCAAAGCGCCCGAAACAGGCCCGACGAAGCTGTTTTAATGTCTCACGTAATGGAAACTCAGGGCGTTTACCCTCGCGAAATGCCTGCTGTGCAGCAAGGCGGGCGTCACCATGCAGGCGCATTCGATCCATAAGCTGGCTGGCCAGTTGGATATCCGTTTCAGTGACCCGTCCTTTTGACTTGGTCAAATGGCCCAATACCTGAAAGGTACTGCGGAAAAACAGTGCCTGCCGCGATGGGTTTTTAGCAGGGGTTCCCTGATTCCGTATCCTGACTTTATCAAGGATATGGCCCAGCAGAACACCCACAACAATGCCCCAGAACCCGGCACCAGATGCAATACCAAATATTAACCCTAATAATTTTCCCCAATACTGCATATACTCTCTAATTCCTCAATGCCCTGAGTGAAATTTTGCATTATCATACTATTCATCATTATCATACTATCCATTAAGCTCTGTGCCTAACAGCATGATTAGTGAAATTTAACTTTACTCTGGCGCATATCTATCAAGTGCGTTAGTCTCTCAGCGTTTGTCGGCATGATGCCACTCATGATGGAACCGCATAAGCATCTATGAATAAATGTTATCCCACTTTGCTGGCCACGATGGTATGGGCAGCACTTTACAGTCAGCAGGCACACGCTGACCTTGCAGCACAATGTATGCTGGGTGTCCCTGTCTACGACAAACCCATTATTACCGGGGATCCCAACACACTGCCGATTAAAATTCAGTCTGATGACACCCATGGTGAATACCCTACTGCTGTAGAGTTTGTCGGTAATGTCGATATCCAACAAGGAAATAAAACACTGACTGCCGACAGAGTCAGATTCGAGCAGACTGAAGCTAAAGACCCGGTGCGGACTATCCATGCAGCCGGGAATGTCAGATATGATGATCCCCAGATAATTCTGAAAGGGCCACGCGCCTGGGCTAACTTAACCACAAAAGATACCGATGTGGAACAAGGGAAGTACCAGATGGTAGGTCGCCAGGGACGCGGTAGCGCAGATAAAATGATGCTGCGCGGTGAGAACCGCTATACCATTTTAGATAATGGCGTGTTTACTTCCTGTCTGCCGGGTAACGATAGCTGGAGCGTTATCGGTTCAGAAGTCATTCTGGATCGTCAGGAAGAAGTGGCTGAGATTTGGAACGCCCGTTTCAGGGTCGCAAATGTTCCCGTGTTTTATACTCCCTACCTGCAACTACCGATTGGCGATAGACGCCGCTCTGGTTTTTTGATCCCTAATGCCAGTTTTTCCAATAAAGATGGTATCCAGTTCATTCTGCCTTATTACTGGAATATTGCTGCCAACTACGATGCGACCATCACACCACATTTGATCAGCAAACGCGGTCTGAAGCTCGATAACGAGTTCCGTTACTTAACGAAAGCTGGCTCAGGCACCGTGGCATTCGATTGGATCAAGAAAGACCGCCTGTATGCAGAAGATAAAGATTTTAATCTCAGGCCTGAACGGGATAGCAACAGCCGCTGGTTATTCTATCTGAACCACGGTGGAGTGATGAATCAGGTCTGGCGCTTCAGTGCTGATTATACCAAAGTCAGTGATCCGCACTATTTTACAGATTACAGCTCTCAGTACGGAACCAGTACTGATGGTTACGCCACTCAAAAATTCAGTATCGGCTATGCGCAACAGAACTGGAATGCAACGTTAACCACCAAACAATTCCAGATCTTTACCGCCAGCGATACCAGAAAAGCATACCGTGCTACCCCTCAGCTAGATCTGAATTACTATAAAAATGATCTGGGGCCATTTGATTTCCGCACCTATGCGCAATTTGCCAAATTTACCAGCGTTGGTAAGGAGCAGCCGAATGCAACTCGCTGGCATGTAGAGCCTTCCATCAACCTGCCACTCTCCAATGGCTGGGCAAGTCTCAACAATGAAGTTAAGTTGATGGCAACCCACTACCAACAAGATATTCCTGCTGCGCAAAAAACCTCTGATTTGGAGAAATCAGTTAATCGCGTTTTGCCACAGTTTAAATCAGATGCACAAATGGTATTTGAACGTGCTATGTACTTTAAGCCCGGTTTTACGCAGACACTGGAACCTCGGGTCCAGTATCTTTATGTTCCTTATAGGAATCAGAATAATATTTACGACTACGATTCCTCCCTGCTGCACGCCAATTATACTGGCTTGTTCCGTGATCGGTTCTACAGTGGTTTGGATCGCATTTCATCAGCCAACCAGTTCACGAGTGGTATCACCACCCGTATCTATGATGAAGATTTAGTTGAACGTTTTAGTTTCTCTATAGGTCAAATTTATTACTTTGAGGCACCACGTGTTAAGGATGTGGGTTCTTCTGGGCAGACACAGAGTCCGATTGATGCCAGTAATAACAGAAGAACGGGTTCTACAACCTGGGCCAGTGATGTTGAATGGAACATCAACTCATCCTGGGGCTTTAAAGGTGGGGTGCAGTATGATACCCGTCTGAGCCAGGTTTCAATGGGGAATTCAGTCGTGGAATACCGCCGTGATGCTGACCGCCTGATACAGCTGAATTATCGCTTTGTTAATCGTGACTATATTCGGGCTACCCTCAGAAACGCTCCTGCATATCAGCAGGGTATTTCTCAGGTAGGTGTGATAGGAAGCTGGCCGTTGACTGATCGCTGGGCGGTCGTCGGCGCATATTACTACGATGCCAAAGAGAAACAACCCGCCAGTAAGATGCTCGGTATGCAGTATAGTACCTGTTGCTGGGCTGTGAATGTCGGTTACGAGCGTAAGATAGTCAGCTGGAAGGACAACCAGAGTGAATATGATAATAAATGGTCACTCAATATTGAACTCCGTGGCTTAAGTAACAATCATAGTTTGGGTAGCCAGAAGATGCTTCAGCAAAGTATTTTGCCTTACCAGCGTGCCTTCTGATACCAATAAACAAAATGTAAACACAATAACCCCGCTGTAAGGCGGGATTGATATGATGGGAAACATATGAAGAACTGGAGAACGCTCATTCTCGGGTTGATGTTTGCAATGAACACTGCCATAGCAGCACCACAGGAAATCAATAAGGTCGCTGCCATTGTTAATAATGATGTTGTACTGGAAAGTGACGTCAACAATCTCTTAGAGTCCGTTAAGAATAACGCAAGACTGTCTGGTCAGCAGATTCCGGATGAAAAGACATTGCGCCACCAAATTCTTGAGCGTCTGATTATGGATGATATCATCTTGCAAATGGCAAAGCAGATGCAGCTTACTATTCCTGATGCGGATGTGGATTCAACCATTGAAAACATTGCGGCACAGAACCATATGAGCCTTGCTCAGATGAAGCAAAGTCTGGCTGCGGAGGGTATGAGTTTCGATACCTATCGTAATCAAATCCGCAAAGAAATGCTGATTGCTGAAGTGCGTAACAACGAAGTCCGTCGTCGCATTTCTATTCTGCCCCAAGAAGTTGATTCTTTAGTTAATCAACTCAGTAGCCATAATGATCAGAATACTGAACTGAACGTTAGTCAGATTTTGATCCCTCTGCCTGAGAATCCAACCCACGCTCAGGTCGAGAAAGCAGAAGTTACGGTAAACAAGATCTTGTCTGATCTTAAAAAAGGCGGGGATTTTGGGAAACTGGCAATTGCTTATTCCAGCGATACACAAGCCTTAAAAGGCGGCAACATGGGCTGGAACCGGTTACAGGAACTGCCATCATTATTTGCTGAACAGCTTCAGTCGGCTCAGAAAGGGCAGGTTATCGGCCCAATCCGTTCCGGTGTCGGCTTCCATATCCTGAAAGTAAATGATATCCGTGGCGGTAATGCGCCTGTTGCAGTCACCGAAGTCAATGCCCGCCATATTCTGCTAAAAGCATCACCAGTGATGACTGATGAGCAGGCCCGCGACAAATTAAGACAGCTCCGGGAAGAAATTTTAAGTGGTAAAACGACATTCGAGCAAGCAGCAAAAGAGTATTCTGAAGATCCGGGTTCTGCCATGCGTGGCGGTGAACTGGGCTGGAATGTGCCAAGTGCTTATGATCCTGCTTTCCGTGATGCTCTGGTTAAACTGAAAAAAGGCGAAATCAGCCAGCCTATTCACTCCGCTTTCGGATGGCATCTGATCCAGTTGCTTGATACCCGCAAAGTCGACAAAACCGATGCAGCACAAAAAGATCGTGCTTACAAGCTGCTGTTTACCCGTAAATTTAATGAAGAAGCGCAAACCTGGATGCAGGAATTACGCGCCTCTGCTTATGTGAAAATTTTAGATGGCAACGATGCAAAATAAACCCATCATTATCACCCCCGGCGAACCGGCCGGGGTTGGCCCGGATTTAGTCATTGCCCTCGCCCAATCTGAGTGGCCCGTCCAATTAGTTGTCTGTGCTGATCCTGAACTCATGCTCTCCCGTGCTCGGCAACTGAACCTGCCCTTGCAATTGCAGCCTTACTCTCCGGAGCATTTATCTGACTCACAGGCCGCCGGAACACTGAGCATTCTCCCCGTTTCTCTCCATACTCCGGCTGTCGCGGGTGAATTAAACCGGGAGAATGGTACTTATGTAACAGAAACTCTGGCTAAAGCCTGCGATGGTTGTTTAAGAGGTGAGTTTTCGGCACTGGTAACAGGCCCTGTACATAAAGGGGTTATCAATGATGCCGGGATCGCCTTCACCGGCCATACTGAGTTTTTTGCTGACCATAGCCAGTGTTCACGCGTCGTGATGATGCTGGCAACAGAAGAATTACGGGTCGCTCTGGCAACAACCCATTTACCGATTCTGGATGTTCCTAAAGCGATAACTTTTGATTCTCTGCGGGAAGTGGTCACTATTCTTAATCATGACCTGAAAACCAAATTTGGCATCCCTCGCCCTCATATCTATGTTTGTGGTCTTAACCCTCATGCAGGTGAGAACGGCCATATGGGGCGTGAAGAGATAGATGTGATTATTCCGGCACTGGAAAGCCTCAGAGCTGAAGGCATCTGGCTGGAAGGACCATTAGCGGCTGATACGCTATTTCAGCCAAAATATCTGGATCATGCCGATGCAGTGCTTTCTATGTATCACGATCAAGGGCTGCCCGTGCTAAAATACCAGGGTTTTGGCAGAGCGGTGAATATCACTCTGGGGCTGCCATTCATCCGAACCTCTGTCGATCATGGCACCGCACTGGAGCTGGCAGGGACAGGTCAAGCTGATGTGGGAAGTTTTATCACCGCATTGAATCTCGCAATTAAAATGATACAAAACAGTAATGAATAATAAAGTCCACCAAGGGCACCATGCCCGTAAACGCTTCGGGCAAAATTTCTTAACCGACCAGTATGTCATTGATAGCATTGTTGATGCTATGAACCCACAGCCTGGGCAGGCTATGGTGGAAATCGGGCCGGGTCTGGCTGCACTGACCGAACCCGTTGCAGCGCGTCTGGATAAAATGACGGTCGTCGAACTTGACCGTGATTTGGCCTCTCGCTTGCAGGTCCACCCGAAACTGAAAGATAAGCTGACTATTATTCAGCAGGATGCCATGACCGTTGATTTTGGTGAGATCGCCAAAGAACTGGGGCAACCTCTGCGTGTATTCGGTAATCTGCCGTATAACATCTCTACACCATTAATGTTTCACCTGTTCAGCTTCACCGATGCTGTCGCGGATATGAACTTTATGTTGCAGAAAGAAGTCGTCAACCGTCTTGTAGCCGGGCCGGGCAGTAAAACCTACGGGCGTTTGAGTGTAATGGCGCAATATTATTGCCATGTTATGCCAGTACTGGAAGTACCGCCGACCGCGTTTACCCCGGCACCGAAAGTCGATTCAGCTATCGTGCGATTAATTCCTCATAAGGCCATGCCTTATAAGTCGATACCTCATCCTGTGCAGGATATCCGCATGCTGGCAAGGATCACGACACAAGCATTTAATCAACGTCGCAAAACTATCCGCAATAGCCTAAGTGACCTATTTTCTCCTGAACAACTCTCTGATTTGGGTGTTGATCCGGGCACACGTGCTGAAAATATTTCAGTCGAGCAATACTGTAAAATGGCAAACTGGTTATCGTCTCAATCTGAAACTGTCTGATAACGGACATACGTTGCAGTAAAAGGAGGCATTTATGCTCAACGAACCAAGAGTTCATATTCAAGTTCAAAGCGCTTACGTAGAAAGCCAGTCAGAACCGGACCGGCTACGTTTTGTGTTTTCTTACACAATATTAATTCGTAATCTTGGGCATTCCCCCGTGCAACTCATCAGCCGTTACTGGCGTATAACCAACAGTAACGGCCATCAGACAGAAGTTCATGGCGAAGGCGTGGTGGGAGAGCAGCCAGTGATCCCGCCCGGAACGGAATATCGCTACAGTAGCGGGGCTGTTCTGGAAACACCTTTGGGAACAATGGAAGGCCATTATGAGATGATTGATCATCTTGGCAATCCATTCCGGGTTGCTATTCCGGTATTCCGACTGGCTATCCCAACACTGATAAATTAACTATGGCTACATACCTTATCGGCGATATTCACGGCTGCTACCGCGAACTGGTTGCACTCTTACAACAGGTTGATTTTGATCCCGACAAAGATACATTGTGGCTGACAGGTGATTTAGTCGCTCGTGGCCCTGATTCTCTGGCGGTTCTGCGCTATGTTAAGCAACTGGGGTCCGCCGTCAGGCTGGTTCTGGGCAATCATGACCTGCATTTACTGGCTGTGTATAACAAAATCAGCCGTAATAAACCTAAAGACCAGTTGGATCAGTTGCTTACTGCTCCTGATGTCGATGAGCTGATTAATTGGCTGAGAAAACAACCGGTATTACAGATCGATGATGAACTGAAACTGGTCATGGCTCATGCAGGATTGACTCCACAATGGGATCTGGAAACAGCCAGAATATGTGCCGACGAAGTGGAAGCAATCCTACGCAGTGACAGTTATCCCCTGTTTCTCAATGCCATGTATGGTGATATGCCCAATAGCTGGTCACCAAAATTAAGCGGGCTGTCACGACTGCGTTATAGCACCAACGTACTGACACGAATGCGTTACTGTTTTCCGAATGGTCAGCTGGATATGATTTGCAAATCCAAGCCCGAAAATGCGCCCGCGCCACTAAAACCGTGGTTTGAACTCCCGCGAAAAATTCCTGAAGATTATTCCATTGCATTTGGTCACTGGGCAGCACTGGAAGGAAGAGGAACGCCTGCTGATATTTATGCTTTGGATACAGGCTGTTGCTGGGGTGGAGAGCTGACGCTTTTACGTTGGGAAGATAAACAATATTTCAGTCAGCCTGCATTTGCTACTCAGTCAGATGATTCAGATTCGTAATTTTTAATGGAGGGTCGTCTGACACTCCATTTCTCGTACCTGACAGAGAAAAATAATTACTGCCGTCTTTCCAGAATTTCAAAACAGTAGCTGTGTGAATTGCGCTCATCGGCATCGTGATATTCAGTAAAAACCGAGTTCCACTCATCGGGTTCATAATCAGGAAAATGGGTATCCCCAATCACTTCGGCGTCAATATGAGTCAGATACATGCGACTGGCCAGAGGAATAAATTGTTCATAAATTTTACCACCGCCTATCACCATGATTTCTTCGACATCACCTGCCGCAGCCAGAGCTTCTTCGAGAGAACTGACCCAGGTTGCACGATCATCGCTGCCTGGCTGACGGCTGATGATAATGTTCAGGCGTCCTGGTAAAGGGCGACCAATCGATTCATAGGTTACTCTTCCCATCACAACCGGCTTTCCGAGTGTATTACGCTTAAACCAGGCTAAATCACCCGGAACAGTCCACGGCATAGCATTGTCCAGACCAATAACGCGATCCATCGCCATTGCAGCAATCAAGCTGATATTCATTAAGTCACCTTACAGGCAAGTAGTATGAAAATTGCGGACACTATACGGAAAGAGGTAGTAACAGTCGATAAGATTAGTGATTTGTTCAGAATAGATAATTAACCCCAATTCCGCTTAAGCTATTACTGAAATATCTTCTTCTGAGTAGAAAATTTTCAGTGATGGCTTTTTCTCTTTAAGGCAGTAAGCAATCAATCCCGTTAAAATGGTTAACAAAAAACCGGTTATACTTCGGTGACGAGAATGTTCTAATTGAGAGCCATTTTTTAATTGTCCATTAATCGTTTCAATGATAAAACGCTTTTTAAGCATAACCTTATCCCACTCAGCCAGTGCAAGCGCTTTCATATTGCGGCGCTTTTTCGTGATAAAGGTGATATCCGTTTTAGCTAAATCATCCGCCAATTCCTGACTCAGATATCCTCTGTCGCCGTAAAGAGAACCCGTGAGATCTTTTGATAATTCGCGTACGGGCTCCCTATCATCCACATTACCCGGGGTCACTTTAAGCGCTAAAATTTCGCCCAGATGGTTAA